>JAFDDL010000661.1 GCA_019310865.1 Deltaproteobacteria bacterium
AGGTGAGATATCAGACATCAAATGGCGACCTGATCTTTATGGACGGCAGATTGACCCAGGGCGACAAGCATGTCTATGAGCCAAACCCGAACAAATACTCCAGGATCGATGTGTATGCAAATGCCCAACCCTATGAAATGCGCGGAACGCTGTCCTTTATCGCCCAGTATGACGTGGTGGGTAAACAGGACACCTTCTGGCTCTACCTGCCGGCATTGCGGCGGGTACGCCGTCTGTCGCCCGCACAGCGCACCGACAGGCTTCCCGGCGGTCAGGACCTGATGTGGGAGAATTTTGACACCTTCAACGGAAGCCCACTGAACTACACCTTCAAGTCTCTCGGCCAGAAGGAGATGCTGGTTGTTCATAATGGAAATCCGAGAGGGGAATGGATTCACGGCAAGCATCTGGCCGGCCCCAATGACTATTACCAGAAGGTCAAAGTTTGGGTCAATGAAATGACTCCCAAGGATAAAAACTTTCCCTTCTCAAAGGTTCTGCATTATGTGGATCCGGAAACCTGGTATCCTTATTACGGCGAGTGGTTCGATAAGAAGGGAAATCCTTACATATTCTCTTGCTTTCAGAATGCGCCGACCGAATCCGGGATCATTATCCCCATGGTCATGAACCATGTTGACCTTCAGAACACGCACAGCACGGGTTACGCAGTTACCAACCCGCAGATGAATATCGGCCTCACGCCTGATTATTTCAAGGTCGATAATCTCAAGAAACAGTATCCGTCAAGATAGCCGACAACATTCTTTACGGATTCAGTTTCGACGCTAACGATCAGCATCTTCCACACCGCCCCCCTCGGGAAGAGGGGGGCGGCGTGGGAAAGTGATCTCTTTTGGCAGATGCCGATGTCATCATAATCGGTGCCGGGCATAATAGTCTGGCCGCTGCCCTGTATCTGCAGCAGGCCGGCCAAAAGGTGCTCATCATCGAAAAGGCCGAGGTCCCCGGAGGCGCCGCAAAAACAGCGGAAATTCTGGAGCCGGGCTTCCACCACGATCTTTATGCCACCAACATCGGTCAATTTTTAGGCTCCCGGGTCTATAACGACTTCAAAGACAGGTTTCACCAGAACGGTTTTGACATCGTCGCAGCCAACCAGCCGTTCGCCAATGTGTTTCCCGACAAAAAATGTATCCGGGTTTACACGGATCCCGACAAAACATACCGGGAGTTCGAGCGGTTCTCGCCCGGGGATGCCCGGTCCTGGAACGAGATGATCGCCTATTTCAAAACGGTGTCCCCGTACCTCTTTCCGATCCTTCAACTGCCCATGCCGTCAATGAAGCTGGCCTTTCATTTCTGGAAAATCTTTCGCCGCCTGGGTTTTTCGGAATTGCTGGACCTGGTGCGGATTCTGTTGACACCCACACGGCAATTTCTCGAAGCGCGTTATGAAAGCGAAGAGGCCAAAGCGCTGCTGTGCCCGTGGGCTTTTCACCTGGGATTAAGCCCCGATTGCGCCGGCGGGGCCACTTTTTCATTTCTGGAGTCATCTGCCGATCATTTGAACGGACTTGCATTGTCTCGGGGGGGCGTTGGCAAACTCATCGATGCCATGGTTGCCGTTATCCAGGCATTGGGCGGTCAATTTTTATTCGGCCGGCGGGTTAGTGAAATTATCGTTAGAAAGGGTGTCGCTGTTGGTGTCAGAACTGCGGATGGGCGAACCTTTCAGGCCAAAAAGGCGGTGCTGGCCAATGTGACACCCCGTCAGTACATCCAACTGGTGGACCCGAAAACGCTTCCGGAAAAATTCGTGACCCGGTGCAGAACATACCAGTTCGGCCCCGGCACGCTAATGATCCACCTGACACTGGATCGGCCTCTGGTATGGGAATCCGCCGAGGATCTCACCGATACCGCCTACATCCATATTGCCCCGTATCTTCAGGACATCTCCAGCACCTATGGCCAGATTATGCAGCACCTGATCCCCAGCGATCCCCTCCTGGTGGTCGCCCAGCAGTCCCGGATCGATCCGGACAGGGCGCCGGATGGGAAACAGGTGATGTGGGTCCAGGTGCGGGCCTTTCCGCAAAATCCCAGGGGCGATGCCGCAAACAAGATAAAAACCGGCAACTGGGAGGACATGAAAGCACCCATCCGTGATCGAATTATAGAAAAGATTGCGCGTTATGCGCCCGACATCAAGAATATCATTCGAAATGCGGTGGTTCACACCCCCCGGGATCTTGAGGATGACGATCCCAACCTGGTTGGCGGGGACATGGTTGGCGGTGCCCACCACCTGCATCAGTTCTTTTGCTTTCGGCCGGTGAGTGGGTGGTCCCGGTACAGGACCCCCATAAAACGGCTGTATTTGACCGGGCAATCCACCTGGCCCGGGTGTGGCCTAAATGCCGCATCGGGTCATCTGGCGGCCATGCAGCTATTGAAAGACATCTGAAGCCAGCCTTATTTAATAAAATATCAATGGGTTGTTTTGGTTGCAGCCAGTTGCATTTTGCGTGATATTAAGGTAAATATAGAGACGTCAATCTCAATAATTTAAGGCTTTAGCCAAGCCGCCATAATTTGAAAATTTCCTACCAGGAGACTCACCATGAAATTTGTTATCGGGGTGGACACAGGGGGAACATTTACCGATCTTATCTGCGTGGATGAAGCGGGAGAGAGCCTGATTGTCAAAACCCCTTCGACACCGGAAGATCCTTCGCTTGCCATTATCGACGGTCTTCGAAACATTGCATCCGTGAAGGGG
>JAFDDL010000077.1 GCA_019310865.1 Deltaproteobacteria bacterium
CAATTTTTTTAATGACATTTTGCATGACGATTGCCATGACCCCGATTACCCGGGGCCGCGTGCTCAAAGGAAAGGCACCGGCGGCTCCTTGGCCCCGTTATGAACATGCCATTCTTCGTTTTCTTCCCGGCACAATTGTTATCAGATCCGTGGTGATCGGTATCTTTGCAATACTAATACTCCTTCCAGTTTCTGCAGGCTTGCTGGCGTTTTTAAAAAAATTTCCCATATCGTTTAGAGAAATGCTCGTGTTTAAAACCTATTACGGTGCCCTGATCGGTCTTCTCTTCACACCGATTATTCTCATTGGGGCAATGGCCGACCATAAGAATTAATTTCTGTTGACGCCCTGAGATTTGCTTGATACAAAATAGTCTATTCCCTATTTTGGCTTAATTTATTGAAATATTTATAAAATTTAATGTGCTTCGAAAAAGAGATATCTGAAACATGAATGCCGAAAACTCACTTGACGGTTCAAAACGAATGAATGTAAAAGTGTTGTGCGAGATGGCTGGTATAAGTCGCTCAACTTTTTACCAATATTTGAAAACCGGATTGCTTCATCCACCATTGAAGGGTGGTCCAACAAAATTGAGATATGACCAGTCACACCTCCAGCGGCTTCGGGAAATTAGACACTTTCGCGAGAAAAAGAAATTATCTCTTTCTGAAATGCAGAAGATGTTCCACGTCTCAGCCCCCCAGGTCAATGAATTATTTTATAATACAGAAGATTTACGTAATATGATCATCGACAAAGCATTTGAACTGATTTCCAAAAAGGGCTTTGCAAAAACAAAAATCGGTGACATTGCAGATGCTTTGAATATGGGAAAGGGAACATTTTACCTGTATTTTAAAAATAAGGAAGAGTTGTTTTTTAAATGTATCGAGCGCTTCTCCGAAATATTTTTACCTAAGGAAGTATGGGAGGAAATACGAAAAGAGAGGCAATTTTTTCAAAGAGCATCCAAGCGAATGTATTTTATGCTCGATTCATTCCCAACGTTTATGGGGATTATAAGTGTTGCCAAGTTGGCCTTAAGGGGGACTGATCCCGAACTTGCAAAAAGTGCTATTGACTGCTTTAAGGCGATCAACCGTCCACTCATTAAGGAATTGGAGCGAGGTATGAAAAAGGGGATTTCCCGCGAGGTTGACGCAGGGCTTATCTCCTTCGTAATGTTTGGTATAGGGGAGGCGGCCGGGTATTGGCGAATGATGCACCCTGACTATTCGATTGAAGATACTACGGAAAAAATCATGGATTTTATACAACGTGGCCTTTTTCCACCCGACTCCAATGGGAGCGACATTTCTAGTCATTCCGGTCTTCAAGGTTTTATAGAAGATCACAGTGGCACGAAGATTAAGCTTCAAGGAATTTGTTTCAATGGTCAGAAAGAAATATCCGGCAAACTAGGAGAGGGAAACCTCCAGATTAGCTTGAAGAAGATTGCGATCATAGAAATAAAGTCGGATGGCTCCGAGTGTTTTGCTAATGTAGCAATGACGTCCAAGGAGAAAGTGAAAATAAAAATAGATGGAAGTATAATCGTGTCTGGGGACTCAGCATTTGGTGATTACTCAATACCGATAGCGAAAACGGCTAGAATCGATATTGTTCATAAACAAAAATCCCGTCATTAGTGGTTCAATCATGGAAATGACGGTCAAAACGATTAATATATCACTCAAAGAGAAATTTTTCACGTAGCGCATAATTATAGCCTAATGATCAGTTGTTAAGCTTTGTTTTATTTTTGTACATTTTTTGGTATTACCATTTCCTATCTTACCAATTTTGCTTGACAATGCCGCCTGTATTGGGCATAAGGGCACAGTGAACCGGTCCCATCAAACGCAGGTTGTCCCCATAGAGCATAGGGTCGATTTTGCCATGTTGCGCAGGCAACTTTGGGATCATGCTGACCCCGAAAGTCACATAATTGGCGCAAGAAGGAGCACCCATGAAAGATAGCAAAGTTTGGTTAAATGGAAAAATGATCCCCCATCAGGACGTGACCGTACCGCTGTTGTCACACGGCTTTTCGCGAGCCTCGGCTATATTTGAGGCATTCGGTACGCATTCAGGTCCGGATGGAACCGCGGCCTTTCGGATGGATCAACATTTGAAGCGGCTGATGCACAGCGCCGAGATGCTGGAAATGAATCTGCCCTACTCCATCGAAGAGATGTCTGCGGCGGTGGCGGAAACGGTCAAGGTAAACGGAGTTGGTCGGGGCCTGGTCAAAATGATGGCCTACTGGAGCGAAGAGGCGGTCATTTCCCTGGTGCTTGACTCGCCCCTGGATCTGGCGATTTACGCCATTCCCGCGTCACCGGATCTGGGACTTGACAATGCAACACCGGCGACCGCGTGTCTGTCCAAATGGCGCAAACTCCATCCGGAGACCATACCCGCATCTTCCAAGGCCTGCGCCAACTATCTCAATGGCTATCTGGCCCGGAAAGACGCCATGAATCGTGGATTTAACCTCGGCGTGATGCTTGGAACCGATGGATTCCTGGCCGAAGGGTCCATCGAGTCGGTTTTCATCGTCAAAGACGGCATGCTCAAGGTGCCGCCCCTGGGTCGGGTACTAAACAGTATTTCCAGGAAATCAATTGTGGAAGCCGCACCGAGCATTGGCATTCAGGTAGAGCAATGCGCCATTACCGCCGCAGAGCTTTTCGACGCCGATGAGATGTTCACGGCTCACACCGGCATCAAGGTCCTGCCCATCAAACAATTCGAAGACCGAACGTTTGACGCACCGGGCCCCGTTACGCAGAAAGTCAAGGCCCTGATGGCGGACATTCTATCATTTAAAAACGATGACTTTAAGGACTGGTTTCAACCAATGACCTAAAAAAGATTGCTACTGCCACGGCACCTTACCCGCCATCCGATCATAGGCGGCTTCAAAGGGAATCTCATTACCGCCCTTCATAACCCATGAAACGGTTTTAAGGGCGGTAATGTCCTTCAACGGATCCGAATCCACCATGATCAAATCCGCATATTTGCCCGCTTCCACGGTTCCCAGATCTTTTTCAACGCCCAGGGCCTCTGCACCCACCCGGGTGGCCGATTCGATGGCCTGCATGGGCGTGCATCCAAATTGCGTCAAATGCGCCAATTCCTCCGGCAAAGCGGCATAAATCATGTCCCGGCCGATGGCATCGGTGCCGGTGCCGATTCTTATATCGGCCTTTAACACCTTCTCAAAGGATTTGGGCAACTCGGTGGTGCATAGATCTCCCCAGTTTTTGGCCAGCACCAGCTCCTTTTTCAATTGCGGCGGAAGCTGCTGGGCGTTTTCTAACGCCTGTTCGGCAAATTGCCCAATCATACAAATCACATAACAGGTGGGCACCCACACGGTCCCCTGATCGGCCATTCGAGCAACGGTCTCATCGGTTAAAAAGGTACCGTGCTCCACGGTGTCAACGCCGGCCTTGACCACCATGTCGGTGGCGGTTTGCGAAGCGGCATGCGCTGCGACGCGCTTTCCAAGCCGATGGGCTTCATTGACCCCCACATTCAACTCTTCCTGGGTATATTCAGGTGTCTCGTCTCGATGGGAGGTCAGGATCTTGATCAGATCCACACCGCTTTTGATCTGCCCCCGAATGGCCTTGATAATCTCCTGGGGGCCGTCGACTTCCAGAACGCAGTCTTTCAACTGCCAACCATGGCCACCGGTCATGCAAATCCCCTGTCCTGCGACAAAGAGCCTGGGCCCGGCAATAACCCCTTCGGTGATGGCGCGCTTGAAACTTAGATCGATGTGATCCACATCCGCCACTTCCCGAATGGTCGTGATCCCTGTCTGAAGGGCCTGGCGCAGCATGTTATGCGCGTACATGGCAGCGTAGGCTTCCGGTTCTTTTTCCATGAAATTGATGCCGACCATGGCCGGATGATACATATGCGAATGAAGTTCAATCATACCCGGAAGCAGGTATTTTTCACTGGCGTCGATTCGGTGCGTGTCGTCCGGGATCGGTTTCGATGCGGACGTACCCACCTGAGCGATTCGGTCGTTTTCCACAAGAACCACACTGTCCGGTATTGGCTGACCGCCGGTTCCATCAATGAGCGTTGCACCTGTAATCGCTATTTTTTTATCTGTCATTTTCACCTCATGTGATGCGCCTTTGAAACGCTATGGTTCAGCGATAACAACCAGCAGTTCGGCCGGTAAATCGGTAACATTTTTTATCTTGTGCCGAACACCTGAATTGAACTGAAGGGAACCGCCCGTACCGAGGGTGTTGATATGATCACCGACCGTCAATTCGATTTTTCCGGACAAAACGTAGACGAACTCTTCTCCCTCGTGTTGATAGGAGACACCATCATGGGTCTTCATCGGTTCGATGGTTACCCGAAAGGCCTTCATGCGTTTGTCCTCGGAACCTGGCGTCAGGGTTTTATAATTATAATTTTCGGTCCGGATTGAAAACGACTCGGCACGCCGCTCCAGTGTTTCTTCCTGTTCGGCAAAAAGTGAGGCGGAATCGATGCGAAGCGCCTTGGCGATTTGAAGCAATGTCCCCACAGACGGCAAGGCATCGCCGGCCTCGATTTGTTTGATATAATCGACGGCCAACCCGGTTTCATTGGCCAGCCCTGCGTAAGTCACTTTTTTTGCGCGACGGATTTTCTGAATTTTCATTCCGACTCGTTCCTGATCCCTTTTCTTCTGTTTACCCATTTCGCCTCCACTGACAATTATACGTGTCTGTATATTAATTGCATGCTGTCGATTGATGCTGATTGCATCTGACTAGAAGTGGTTTATATCGGATTTGTCATGATTCTGTCAAACAACCATGGATGGAAAAAACAGAAAACCCCCTCCGGCCCACAATGCACCGGAGGGAGGTATTGAGGAAATCGCCGTTTTCCGGCGACGTCAGGATTAGATAAGGTCGAACGCTTCGGTCCCTTCGGGCTTGATCCCGAGGGGCCGCCCGGCGCGAATACAGGCTTGATAGAGATTCTCTGCCTGAGAGCGCGTGCAAGCCAGCAGGTAGCCCGGCGTTTCGCCCTTCAGGTTGATAATGTAAACGAAGATGCCATGGCTTGAAGTCCCCAGAAAGAAGGGGCCATCAAGATCCGGGCGCACCACGTCCACTGAAACCAGCCGCTGCATCACCGCCGGTGACTCCGGTCCCCAGAGCGCGAGCAATGCATAGGCGTCGGTGACGTCCGTGTAGTTGCCCTCGGGCCAGTTCGGCTCGCCGGGCCCGAAAAGATCAACCACCATCGCTTCTACATCGATCAGCGCCCCGGCAAAACCCGTTTCGGTTTTGACCAGCTTATTGGGACCAAAGTCGCCGATGGCCTTTGCATCGTCGCCGTGCGCAAGGGCTTTGGGTCTATGGCTCAAATTAGCCAAAAATACGGTGGCATCCTTGATATCGGATTCAAAGCCGGTTATCACCGGCCATCCGGCCAGTTCCGTTTCGATCGGTTTTCCCGCCCAATCCGGCGGTGTAATGGTTTTGACTCGTGTCGTCATATCTTCATCCTCGCTCCTTTGGGGTCATAGAAGGCGTGGCCCATGATCTGGGCTTTCTTTTCCGCACCGTTGAGCAGCAATGTTGCCGTTCCGCCCTTCTTGAAGTTCTCGTGGGGCTTCACCAGGGCCAGGCCGATGGTCTGGTCCAGTACCTTGCTGTATCGCGTCGACGTGATGTATCCGAGCCGCTCGGGACCTTCGATAACCAGGTTGCCGTCCTTGATTCCGCTGCGACCGTCTAATTTAAACCGGATGATCTGGAGCTTGCGCGGCTGGTCTTTGAGCAGCTGGAGCATCGGCTCGCCGACAAATCCCGTGTTCTTTTTGTCCCATGACCATCCGAAACCGGCTTCGAGCAAAGTGGTGTTGCCGTCCGAATCGAGTCCGGGAAGCACATGGCCCTTTTCCAGTCGGCAGATGAACTGAACCTCGACACCGGTCGCTTTGATGCCCAATGGCTCACCGGCCGCCATCAGCTTTGTCCATACATATGCTGCCTGGCTGGTGGGAATATGCAGCTCGTAGCTCAGCTCACCCAAAAATCCCATGCGCAGAATCTTCACCAAGACGCCGGCCACATCGATCTCGGCGCAGGCCATAAAGGGCAGCGTCTCGTTGGATATATCCGCGTCGGTGAGCTTTGACAGGATGTCGCGGGCCTTGGGACCGGAGAGATTGAGCACCCCGATGCCGTCGGAGATGTTGACCACCCACGCTTCCCAGTTTTCTTCACGCCCCCAGCGCCCCCACCAGGACATGGTCGTACCGGCCCGGGCCGTGGAGGTGGAAACGTAAAAATCGTTTTCACCTTGCTTGATAATGGCGCCGTCATCGATGAACACACCCTCTTCGTTGCACGCAGCGTAATAGAGAATTTTACCGGGCTGAAGATCATCGACCCGCTTGGTGGTGACACAGTTTAACAGCTTAACCGCGTCCGGGCCATAGACCCGGAACTTACCGAGCGTTGAGGCATCGAGCAATGCAGCCGTTTCGTGCACAGCCATGGATTCGCCTTCCGGATCGCCGAAGTGATCCGCCCGAATCCAGTTGCCAAATCGCTTTA
Organism: Deltaproteobacteria bacterium; assembly: GCA_019310865.1. Next base: position 6,604 of record JAFDDL010000077.1, read on the forward strand.
AAACGGCACCGGCCGCCACCTGAACGTCATGGGTCGGGGCCATCTGGGGATGATCGTGATGCCCGGCCGCCATAGCGCCCATGGTCAATGGCGCCAGCGGATTCCGGGGGGTCGTCAGGGTTTGATTTCCCAGATCATTGGGTCTGATTTCCGCCAACTTCTGGGCAAAATTGGCCATGCACATGCCACCCTGGCAGGGACCCATGGTGGCGGTGGTATAGCGTTTGGCCGTCTCGATATTTTCAAAACCCTCATCCAGGGCAGCCGATACATCTTTGGCGGTGGCGTCATGGCAAAAGCAGATGAAGGTCTTTTTACCGTTTGCCGAAGCCTCCGGCTGCAGCGCCACCGGTGTGATGGCCGGTGCGGCTCTCAATGCCGCCTCGGCTTCATCGGCCGCCGCCGTTGCATCGATTCCCAGATCCACCAAGGCCTGAGCGCCCGCCAGCTTTCCCTGAGCCCGGATTGCGTCCTGGTCTTCCAGCCCGAGAACGCGCCCAGCGGCATAATAACCGGCAGGAATCTCTTCGGGCAGATGCAGGTTCAGCGTCGGATCGTAGATCATTTTCGCCCCGGTCTGTCGCAGCACGCGATTGAGCGGCGTTCGACCGGCAGATGCCACGATGACGTCGGCTGCCACCCGGGTCTGGGATTTCGTGTTGAGGTCAACCAGTTGGGCGCCCGCCACCTGTTTCTTTCCCGTGGACTGCGCGATGGCATGGCGCTTCATGACCGGCACGCCGGCTGCGGTCAGCTCTTGCTCCAATTCGTCGCTCAACCCGTTCATCCGATAATCGGCCAGCCCCATCACGTTGATTTGCCTTCGGGCCAGGTCCAGGGCCACCCGGGCGGTATAATCATCACCACCGGCCACCAAGACCCGATTTCCGGGTTTGACGCTGTAATGATTCACCAACCGCTGGGCTGCCTCCGGCAAAATGATTCCCGGTCGATCATTGTGGGCAAAGCTCAAGGGACGTCCGATGGCGCCGGTTGCAATCACCGTCGCCTTGGGTCGAATCATCCAGGTTCTTTCCATAAAGCCTTCGTCATCATAGACTTGCTCCGTGGCAACGATGATGCCCTCGGCATACATGGCCGAGGCGGTTGTGCCGGTCAGGAGGGTGACATCGGCGCATTGCGCAAGCGCTTTCACCAAGGCATCAACGGTCTCTTTGCCCGCAGCCCCTTGGAGCGATTCAAGGCCGCCCAGTTGCAGTTGAGATTCCACAACCACCACCCGGACGCCCGCGCGAGCACCCACCAGCGCCGCTTCCAGGCCGGCAAGGCCGCCGCCGATCACCAGCATCTCCGGGTTCAGACTCACCTGGTCAAATCGCGGTTTTTTATCCAGCATCTGAATCGGTGCATGGCCGCCCGGTGCGCTTCGAATCCGTTTCAAGGCAATGGGCCAGACCCAGGCCGGTTTATAAAACATCTTGTAGTAAAAACCGGTTTTCATGGCCCAGGACATTTTGTCGGCAATGGCCATGAAGTCGGTTTCTTCGGCCTTTCCCTGGGGCGCCACCGTCATCCCGTCGCGTGCGGGCGTGTGGCAGGTTCGCACATGGGGCCGGCCGTCCACGACCATGGCGCATCGGCTGCAGTGGCCGCTCATGCAGAACATGCCCCGGGGCCGATGATACTTGAAGGATCGTGAAAAGACCTTGATCCCTGACGCCGTGAGGACCGAGGCGATCGTTTCGCCTTCAAAGCCCTGAATCGGTGTTCCCTTATAAAATAGGGTGACACGTTTGGAGCGATCGATTAATTCCGTTCCATTTTTTGAAATTCTTTCCGGCATGGCTTTAGTCCTCGATTATTTCATTGGTTGCCGTATTTCGCTTGATTTTCATCCAGCAGCCGCAGCCAAAACTGTGACACCACCACTCCTCGCGAACGCCGCTGACGTTGTCGTTGAAGTAAATGTAATGCCGCCAATCTCTCAGGTCCGCATCCGAGCCCGGCTGAGCCTTGACTTCCCGATCGTACTTAAATTCATATGCGCTGCGAGGCCCGCAATTCGGGCAAGGTATTTTGAATCCCATGTCTGTCGTATCCTTTTAACTTCTGGTTAACTTCTGGTTAACTTCTGGCTAAATAGGTTTCAGGCACCAGATCGCCGGTATAAAACCGCTCGATGCCCAGATACTTGATCAGCTCCGGCCGATTGCCGGATGCAATATATTCGGCCATCACCTTTCCGCAGGCGGGTGCGGATTTAAATCCGAAATATCCCCAGCCGGCATCCACGTAAAAGCCCTGCACAGGCGTATCACCCATCACCGGCGCCGAATCGACGGTCATATCACACAAACCAGACCACGTGCGCATGAGCCGCACATTGGCCAGATCCGGGAAGAGTTGCAGGATGTTGTACATGCAATGCTCCAGAAAGCCGGCGTTGTTATCCGTCGTATACGTTTGCCATGGATCGAGGTGGGCGCCCATCACCAGGTCCCCCTTGAGAGACTGCTGGCCGAACACACCGTAGCCTTCTGAGACCCAGACATGGTCCCAGTAATTTTCAATGGCTTCGGATACCATGGCCTGCATGATGGTGGTCTCCACCGGAAGCATCACGCCGGCCATTGCAGCCACCGTAGAAGAATAGCCGCCCACGGCGCAGTGAATCGCCGGTGCGGAAATGCTTCCTTCACTGGTTTCCACTCCGGTCACTTTGCCGTTTTCGATATTGATGCCGGTCACTTCCACGCCCTCGCATATGTCGATTCCCATTTGCTCACAACCCTTGGCATAGGCCCAGACCGATGCATCGTGTCGGATGGTGCCGGCAGGCGGATGAAAGTAGCCGCCCATAATGGGCAGCGCCGCATGGGTGCTGATGTCCAGTCCGGGTAGCAGTTTTTTCAACTCCGGAGGTGTCAACAGGTGGTTTTCGACACCCATTCGCGTCTGGGTTTCATGACGCATGAGCATGGTGGACAAGGTCGCCTCGCTATGCGCCAGTCCAATCAGGCCCTTGTTCCAGTTCATGATGTTAAAATCCACGTCCTGACTCAGGCCGTTCCACAGATCAACCGCCAATTCATACAGCGGAATGATTTCAGGCGCCCGCTGATTGATTCGGTAGACCTCTGTGTTACGGCCGGAACCACCGAAGCCGACATACCTGCGCTCAAGCACCGCCACGTTTTTAATGCCGCGGTCCTTGGCCAGATAGTAGGCGGTGGACATGCCGTGAAGCCCGCCGCCGATCACCACCACATCGTACGTGCGTTTCGGCTTTTTACTCGTCCATACTTTCTTGATACCGGCCATTTCCATCTCCCTAAATTTGGTTTACCCTAAATCCCAAATAAACATTTGCGCTGCATCGAAAACTAATAATTTAATCTTTATATCTTTCGTATATCAAAACACCCCCCCTGTCAAGCTATAATTCTAATAATTTAATTATTCGTGCTTTCTTAATTTCACCATGCCATTAACGGAGGCCACATCAGGGTCCATAGGCATTTGGCCCACTTGACAAGCAGGGGCTGTATTCTGCTCGCCCTTAAACCGAGCCAGAAGCTGGGCATTCTCTGCGCCATGGCAGAATCATTGAATGATGATATACTGGGTAACTACGGGATTACGGACCGATCCAGAATCGTGGTGGCCGGCGCCCAGGATCTTCCGGAATTTAGCAACATCCTGAATTGCACCGGGCATTTCAACAGCCGAAAGGTGCAAGACGAACTGGTGGGCCTGGCAACCCCGTCCTTGGTCAACTGGCTCCATCAAAGTGTGGCACAGAGGCCATACACCGGGTATATGTAACCAGGCCGACTGTATATACAACAATCAGGTCATGATCAATAGGAGATATCCGCATCCAGGTTTTCAGTTTGCTGGGGATGGAAGCTGTCTTCAAAGGCGATTTCCCCCCGAATGAAGTATTCCACCCAGGTCACCGGCTGGTCAAAAGTATAGGTAAGTCGCTGAATATGAAACGCCGGATAACCCGGATTGACGTCCAACAGAAACGCAATCTCCTCTGACAGGACAATCGCCTCCATTCGCTGCCAGACCCGGGTCAGGGGCAAGTTGTATTTGGTTACCAGAAGATCGTGGATCGAATCGACCTCCAGGTTTTCCCATAAAATCGCACCACACTGGTCCCCATGCAAATACCGGATCTCATAACGCACCGGTATGTCATCAAAATAATGAAGCCGTCTGGCCAGAATCACCTGCTCGGGATCGAGGAGTTTTTCGGCCACCTTCGGCGGGGGCGCCAGAGACCGTAATTCCAGCACCCGTGTTTTATGCGCCATATTAAGTTCCAGGGCCTGTTTTCGGGATGGCAGGATACGAAAATATCCCTGGGAAAACCGGCGCTCCTTTAAAACGGTTCCCT
>JAFDDL010000662.1 GCA_019310865.1 Deltaproteobacteria bacterium
ACTTTTTTTCTAAACTGGTCTTGGATGATAACTTCGAGATCGGCTATCCCCTTAAAAATGCATACAAAGATATGGATACGGTGATGGCCTTGGTTTCTAAAAACAAGATTCCCCTGCCGGTGACCGCCGCTGCCATGCAAACCTATCAGATGGCTTTGCAAGAGGGATACGGCGATGAAAACAAAGGCGCCATGATAAAGGTTTGGGAAAACCTCCTGAGAGTATCAGTCAGAAAATAATCAGATGCTTTTATCCCCATTGACAATTTCCTGACCAACCACTACAAAAATAATATGAAAGACGACCTGCTAAAAGAGATATTGAAAAGCCCAAGGCACGCTGTTTACACCCAAACCCTTGAGGAAATGGGTGTTACTAAAACGGTCATTGAAAAAATATATCTATGGGCAAATGCCAACGCTAACTACGGCAAGCTCGCATCGTATATACCAGAGCTTGCAAAAGTTGATCCCATTAAAACCGCAATTGCGATTGGCGGTTTGAGAGGAAACATTCTTGCGGTGGGCAGTGGAAAAAATATTCGCGTCAGCATGCAGTCCGTCATTAAACCATTTCTTTATATCTACGCACTTGGGCAAGGGTTGCCGGCTGAGTCTATCGCGTCAATCGAGGCCACAGCCGCTCCATTTAACACAGATCAAGTTATCCAACCGGAGTTACACAAGATACGGCCAGGTCACCCCCTTAATAATGCCGGTGCCATTTCATCAGCCGGTTCGATCAAAGATTTCAATGACTTTCTGAGCCTTATGAGAGACTTAACAGATAACCCTGACCTCAATATCTTGGAAGATGTTTACAAATCAGAAACAGAGACCAACAGCAATAATCGAGCCATCGCATATCGTCTTGTAACCGTCGGACGATTTAAAAATATAAAAGAAGGTGAAAAGGCATTAGATAATTTCACAAGAGCTTGTTCCATCGGTGTAACCCCGGAGGAAGTGACCCGAGCATGCCTATCTCTTGCAAACGGTGGTGAAAAGGACGGCAAGATAATCATCAAGCAAGATCACGTTGTCCGTGCCATCAACTCCATGAATTCATACGGACTCTATGAACACACCGGCAAAATATCTTTACTTGCCTCAGGGGCTCGGGCCTTATCGTGCAAGAGCGGAGTGGGTGGCCTAACTATCAATATTGATCCGGGGCGTGGCGCATTCTGCACATATGGGCCTCGTTTAGACTCCGCCGGCAATAGTGTTTTTGGCAAATTTGCCCTGATTCCATTGAATAATGTTTTAGCGGCCCCGAACGCAATGAGACTAAGCTCAGAAGAAATAATCCGGTGCCTTAATGAAGAAAGAAAAGCAAAGTTTAAGAGGCACAAGTGATCTCAGCAAGGTCAGTTTCACATTTTCCCTATTCACTATCGTATATCTGAAGTGCAGTGGAAAATAAACGGTATTGACGAATTGAACTGAAATGAAAACGGTACCTCCTAAGGGCTCGCGCAGGAAAGCGAACCCTAAGTATCCGGCAATTCTATATCGATTCTTGTTCTTCCGTGGGCGGATGAACGGTTTTGTCATTTACCAAACGGTATTTACCTGCGGATATTCGATGATTTTTTTATCTTTGGTAACCAGCGCCATATTGTTAACCCTTGCAGTTGCTACGATAATTCGATCGGCAGGATCTTTGTGAAAATTGCCAGGCAGACTGCAGGCCTCAATGGCAACATCCGGGTCAAGCGCCATGACACGGATCCCGGTTTTTCCCAAAGCGTATGAAAGCCACTCGGCCGGGGTGATTTTAAGTTCAATTTTCTTTCTGGTGACCATCATGGCAAATTCCCATATCGAAATTGAAGCAATCGCCCGTTGGTCTGTTTTTGTTTCCTTGATGGTATTGCGTGCCGCGTCAGACAAATTCTCAGGCTCGCTTAAACTCCACCACCAAACATGCGTATCCAGCAGTATCATCAATCGAGCTCCCATTCATTGGCCTCGGCAACCGGTTCAGTTAAGTCACCGAGCGTGCGTCCCAAGCCGGCCAGAGTCCCTAAAAATGGATCCTTTTTGTCGCCATTATCGATGTGGACAAGCTTTGCAATGGGTTTTCCCCGCTTGGTTATGACCACTTCCTCATGAGTCTGTTCGATTTTATCTAATATTTTAAAGCAATTGGTTCGAAACTCCGCGGATGTTACCTGCATGGTTATGCATCTCCCATTTTATGCCGTTTGCTATATAATCATATGTACACATTAACATGTACACTATAAAGTGGCAATAAAAAAAGACTTGAGATTTCCCGGCGGGGATTTTTTGTCCATGTGGGAAAAAGGTGCGCTGATGCGATATGCTCATTCCGGCAGATGCCAGCCGTTATCTTCTTTGACACTCGACAGAGCGATAAACGTTTCCACTTTGGCGATTCCCGGTATGGAAGCGATTTCTTTTTTGATCAGATCGCCCAGTTTTTTTAGATCCTCAGCAGCTATAAGCAGGGCATAATCGTACCGCCCGGTTACATGATAGCAGAATCGAACATTGGGAATGGATCGAATGCCGGCCTCAAAAGCGTTGATCACATCGCTTTCGTGCTCCCGAAGGCTGACTGAAACAAAGGCCTGTACACCGAAACCAATCTTTTCCATATCGACGATGGCATGATATCTTTTGATGACACCTTGGGCCTCCAGGCGACGTAAGCGCTCTTGGAGAGTCGTCGCCGGCACCTCTAGCTGACGGGCCAGCTTACTGTTTTTG
>JAFDDL010000663.1 GCA_019310865.1 Deltaproteobacteria bacterium
CATGTGAGCCCCCTTTTTACCCTATCTCTTTAACGCAAAATTCAAGTTTCTCCAATCTTTCTCGATGGCCAAACATTGATTTTGAAAATCCGGATAACCGGTAATATTGTCCGGTGTCTGGGCCGGCCACCAGCATGGACCGGAACAGCTCGTGAAATCCCTGGCACTGGGCACGCAATTTCCCATGGGTGTCGTCGGACGCGGATTGGTCTCCCAGCCGGTATCAAAGACCGTTGTGCATCCAATCGGTTGGCCGGTTAGCACGTCAACATCCTCCATGCCAAATACTTCTCTTTCTTCTAATTTTTTTGCACGTTTGTTCAAGGCTTTCAGCCCTTTTTTCTTCATGAGAGTCTCCTTTCTTAGTCTTGATACCCCCGGGCCATGCACAGCTTTTCCAGATAATCCGGATGTTCCGTGGCAAGCCGGCAGTATACTTCCAGGCCGATCTCAGACCAGCGCTTTATCCAGTCACAGTAATGCAAATTGGGCTTAAGATGGCTTCCCTCCCGGACACAGGCCTCATGATAGCACCCACCGGTGCAGATTGTCCGCACCCAACATTGGCTACATTCCGTTTTGTTACTGATTTCCGCCTCTTTTCTGAATTTCGTCAGTTTGTTGTGGTCAAATCCCTGATATATGTCTCCCATATAAAATGCGTCATTGCCGGTAAACCGCTGGCAAAGATAAAGTCCCCCCAATGGATCCGCCGCAAAGAGCCCCAGCCCCGCTCCGCAGGGATAGTTCATCACTTCGCCCTGGTGAAGCGAAACCAACAGATCAATCAGGTTGGAAAATCCAAAGAAATCCCCTTTCCGGGCGACCCGCAGGAATTTTTTAGAGAGGTTTTGAAATTCATTTAACAACCGGTCCATCTCATGGGTGTCCAACTGATAATCCGGATGACCGGTGGTAACCGGGGCAAACCCAACTTCCACGAAACCCAGTTCGAGCAAATGATCCAGAATTTGCGGTACCCGATCCGGTTTTTCGACAAGCGTCACTCTGGCAACCACCGGGCGGCTCTGTGAATGGTTCAGCAATCGTTTGAGCTTTGGCAGCAAAACGGCATACGATGGGCTTCCGTCCGGAAATCGCCGATAACGGTTATGAACATCATCAAAACCATCAAGACTCACCGTGATACCGATATTGTGATGCTGAAAAAATTCAATGATATCATCTTGAAGAAGTGTACCGTTGGTGGTAATGGCAAAATTGACTTTTTTGCCTTTCTCGGAAGCCTTTTCACAAGCATAGTCTACCACGGACGGGATCAACTTGAAATTCAACAACGGCTCTCCGCCGAAAAAAACCAACACAATCTCTTCAAGATCTCCTGAATGTTCAACCAGAAAATCAACTGCCCGGTGGGCCGTCGCTTCGTCCATCCCCTTTTTTTCAGAAGGTTTGGCAGGCCATTCGGCGTGATAGCAATATTGACACCGCAGATTGCAGGCATCCGTTAAGTGAAGGATCAGGGTTTTCAGCGGAATTGATGCTTGGTGGGTACTATCATAGCGAGTGCGCGCGAGGGTTTCAGCTTTCGAAATGAGCACGCGGCGCTTGAGCAGGTCCTGAAAATAGGGTTCGCTGTCTTCTGCAGGCAGGGCCACGCAGGCTTGAATGTCTGCTTGGGTCAGCGCATCTTTTCGACCCAGATCAGCAAGTATGGCCGTCGTCGACGGATCCATCTCGAAAATGGCTTTATCCGCCACCAGAAAGAGATAGTCGTTACCACCTGCCTGGATCGTTTTTGTTTCAGCGACCTGATACGTGTTCATTTCTGCCCGAGATCATTTGATATGGGTAATAAAATCCGGCACGGTCACACCCAGCAGCGAGCGTGCTTTGAGCGCCTGCCCGCCGTCGGAAAACGCAGCGCCGATGGCAATGAGGCCGATGCCTTCCCGGCGCTGAACCCGGGACTCAATGGGCCCGTAGGTCGTTACCGGTGTATACAATCCATTAATTACCGAGGTTTGCAGATAACGCAAATCATCATCATTATCCCGTGTTTTTTCTTCTTCCAGCCACCACTTCGCCTCAACCGGTTCCAGCATCAAATCATCTGCAGTATCCGCTTTACCGTCCGGACCATGGTTTACCGCTCTGGCCACAAATTGGACCCCGTGCGGTGGATAGGCTGCACCGCAGCTGACCCGCGCACGACCCAAAGCCGGCAATATTTTGATCCCGTCGACCTTGTCATAAAGGATAAGGGACAGATCGCCGGAAATCCCGTTGATGCTCAGGCCACAAGGGCCATTAGCGGCCTTGGCGCCCACAAGGACCGTCAACATCAGCTTATCATCATTTACGCGTTTGACCTGCTTGATTTTAACTTGTGAATCGGCAAACTGAAAGTCAGCTGATTTTATACCGGCAGGCAGGTCCACACCAACCAATGTGAGGTTCTGTCCACCATCGCTTTTTTTCAAAGCCTGGGGAAAGAGTGCAAAGGCGCGCGGCGTTTCGCCGGCCTTATAAAACGCCTCATTGCCAAAGGCATTGGTGTCCTGCACAACCGTCCACCATTTGCCTTGAAATCCCATGTTGGCCGCATCCAGGTCAAAAACGCCCTCAATCCGGCCGGTCAGGGGGGTGGGCGCCAGGGCGTATCGCAGGTGATATTCGCCATATAGCGTTGCCTCCCCGGCCAACTTTAGGGTAATGCCGTTTAGATAACGGACCTCTTTTTCAACCGAATATTCATCTTCGCCCTTGTCGGGA
>JAFDDL010000664.1 GCA_019310865.1 Deltaproteobacteria bacterium
GGATGCGTCCATGACCACCCAGATACTTTTGCAGTTGACAAACTGGGATGAGTCACCGGATGTACGGGCATTGGAGCGCGATGTTGCCGATTATATCGGACGGTATTTTTATCGGCCCATCAAGGAAATAGAACTGGGTAAAAGTCTTAAACAATTGATTGAGCTTGTTTCTCGATATCAATTAAGAATTCCTCCGGATTTTTTTTTAATGAACAAGGTATTTGCTACCTTGGAAGGTGTTGCACGCCAACTCGATCCGGATTTTGACATGGTCGCCCAGGCCAAGCCATTTGTAGCGCAGGTAAAACTGGAGCGATATTCACCCCGACGGATTGCGCAGGACGCCATGAATGCAGGGGCCCTGTTGATTCGGTTTGCCGAAAACCTGCCCAAGGAGTTGCTGGAAATTTTACATCTGGCTCGAAAACAGCAACTCAAACTCACGGTAACCCATAAAGAGTTGCCGGATATGCTGGCAACCCATGATCAGATCAGCAATCGAATCGCTTTTTCGATTATTATCGCAGCGCTGATCATCGGTTCGGCGCTGATTGTTATCTCCAAGACGCCTCCTATTATATACGGTATCTCCCTGATTGGTATCATCGGGTTTTTTGCAGCCGCCATCATGGGGGTTTGGTTGCTGGTGGCCATATTGAAAAAGGGTAAGCTCTGATTTTGCAGACGAAAATAGGGCTTGATTTTTGACGCGTTGCGTTATAGCATTGACACAGAATCGCCCCCGCATTTGATTACCCAAAGAGGAGTTAACCATGCGAAAAATTAAAAAATATGCAAATCGTAAAATGTACGATACCGTGGAAAAACAATATATTTCCCTGGATCAGCTGGCTGAGCTCATCAAAGCTGGAGAGGAAGTGGTGATCATGGACAACCAGACGGGCCAGGACATTACGGTTGCTGTTTTGTCCCAGTTGCTGGCACGGGAGCAAAAGGGGGATGCATCTGAGGAAATGACCGACATTCTGTCGAACATGCTCCGCAAAGGCAGTACAACCGTTTTAGATTATGCCAAGCGGTATTCAACCCGTTGGCAGTCCGCCATGTCAAAAGCAGAAGACGAAATCGACAAAATGACCCGCCTGCTGTTTAAAGGCAAGGATGTATCCGAAGACGAGAGCAATACCTTTAAGAAGGATATGCTGGGTCATGTCACCAATCTAAAGAACTGGATGGGTGAAAAAATCGATCGGCAGATCCGAGAGGTGCTGAGTGTGATGAACCTTGCCACACGGGAGGATATCAAGAATCTGATTGCCGATGTGGTTACCCTCGAGCGACGGTTGAATTCAGTTGAAGCGCGACTTTCTAGGAAATCCTCGTCAGATGCCGGGGCTGAAAAAACGGATGATAAAACTGATTGACAAGTTGAAATTTTTGTCATAACTTACTCGATCGTTCAGCGGGCATAGCTCAGTTGGTAGAGTACAAGCTTCCCAAGCTTGGTGTCGCGAGTTCGAATCTCGTTGCCCGCTCCAATGGCAATGTCCGCCTTTTTCATTAAAGGTGTGAAGGTCGGCTTACACATCGGTTTGCTGATGGGCGAGGATTAGGTTTTGGTATGACGATGAGTTGATTTAAACCCCTCTGGATAGTCTACCATTATGAAAAACGGGCAATTGCCCGTTTTTGCTTTTAATAGGGGTTGTTGACGGAAATGGGGAAAAAAAGACCTGGAAAGCCCAGGGAGAGCCGGACTGCTCGGAATAAAGACCCGAAGATTTCGCTGGAGGCTGTGATATCTCAGGTGGAGGCCCTCGCAGGGCCCGTGTGTGAAGCCGAATCCCTGTCGCTTGTCTATGTGGAGTTTCAAAGAGAGACGGGCGGATGGGTATTAAGGCTGTATATCGATAAGCCAGGGGGCGTTACACTGGATGAGTGTGCCAATATCAGCCGACAGCTTGGAGATTTACTGGATGTATCGTTGGAAAATATTTGGCCCTATTATCTTCAAGTATCTTCGCCGGGGATAGAACGGCCCTTATGGAAAATGGATGATTATGAGCAGTTTAAGGGGCATTGGGCCAGAATAAAGACCAAGGCGCCCATTGATGGGCAAAAAAATTATAAAGGTGTCCTAGGAGGCTTTTCTGGTGACATGATTCTGCTTCGGCTTGAAGAAAGAACGGTTGCCATCCCTTTTCAGGAAATTGCCAAGGCAAAACTTGCCTAACTGAGTCAATTTCAAAATGGTCTCAACTGGGAACGGAGAAAAAAATGTTCATTTCAGATATCAAACGGGTTGTTGATCAAATTAGCCGGGACAAAGGCATTGATCGCCAGATTTTGATTAAAGCGCTTGAAGAGGCTCTCAGGTCGGCAGCCAGGAAAAAATTTGGCAGTAAGACCGATATCGAGGTTCAGTACAGCGAAGAGAGTGGAGAGATTGAAGTTTTCATGTTTAAAGAGGTCGTTGAAACCGTAACGGATCCGGATTTGGAAATTACGATCGAGCAGGGGTATGAACTGGACCCGGAATGCGAGATTGGTGACAGCCTCGGAACCAAAATGGACACCACCACCTTTGGCAGAATCGCAGCCCAATCCGCCAAACAGGTTATCATCCAGAAAATGAAGGATGCGGAAAGAGATGCCGTATATGCCAATTACATTGACCGGAAAGGCGAAATCATAAACGGTATCGTTCAACGCTTCGATCGGGGAGACATCGTTGTCAATCTCGGAAATACGGAAGGGGTCTTGCCGAAACGCGA
>JAFDDL010000665.1 GCA_019310865.1 Deltaproteobacteria bacterium
CCCGCAGAACGGGCCGAAAAATCATCGTGGCCACCAATATTGCGGAAACCTCCCTGACCATACCCGGCGTCAAATATGTCTTGGACAGCGGGTTGGCCAGAATTTCCCAGTACAACCCCCGCACCCGCACCACGGCGCTACCGATTGTGCCCGTGTCCAAAAGCAGTGCGGACCAGCGAATGGGCCGCTGTGGTCGAGTCGAAAACGGCATCTGCATTCGACTGTTCCCCGAATCCGATTATGAATCGCGCCCCCGATTTACCCAGCCGGAAATCCTGCGCGCCAACCTGGCGGAAGTCATCCTTCGAATGCTGGCGCTGAATCTGCCCCCGATTGCCGATTTCCCGTTTGTGGATCGCCCGCCAGAAAAAAGCATCCGAGACGGATTCGACCTGTTGGTGGAACTGGGCGCCATTCGGCAGGTTGTTCAAAAACCCGGCAAAAAGAGCGAACCTCACCCGTTCGTATTAACCAACAAGGGGAACCGGATGGCGGCCATTCCATTGGACCCAAGACTGTCCCGAATGCTCATCGAAGCCCGCCAGGAGGGATGTCTCAAGGAATTGGTTGTGATCACATCTGCCTTGAGCACTCAAGACCCCCGGGAGCGGCCCACTGAAAAAGCAGCCCAGGCCGATGCAGCCCACGCCCAATTTAACAGCGAGGCTTCGGATTTTTTAACCCTGCTCAACATCTGGATTGCGTTTCACCGTCAGGTGAAGGGTCCCGGGTTGACCGGCAAGATGAAAAAATTTTGCACGGCCCATTTTATTTCTTTTCGCAGGATGCGCGAATGGCGCGATATTTATTCGCAGATCATCGGCGTTTTAAAAACATGCCGATGGGACGTGGGGAAAAAGCCCTGGGACGTTTTGGACATGGAGATACCGGCCGTCGACACACGGGGCCGATTGGCGCCCATGTACGAAAAAATCCACAAATCGATTTTAAGCGGGTTTCTAAGCAATATCGCCGTTCACAAGGAAGGCAAAATGTATCAGGCCGGAAAAGGGCGCCAGGCCATGATATTTCCCGGATCGGGGATGTTCAAAAAACCCAAGCCCTGGATTGTTGCCGCAGAAATTATGGAAACCTCGCGCCTCTTTGCCCGAACGGCGGCCCACATCGACCCGGACTGGATTGAACCGCTGGCGGAATCCAGGTGCAAATATACCTACCTGGATCCGCACTGGGAAAAAAACCGGGGTCAGGTGGTTGCAACGCAACAGGTGAGCCTTTACGGTTTGATCATTGCCTCCGGTCGCAAAGTTGCCTATGGCCGCATCGACCCGGAAGCCGCCACAGACATTTTTATCAAAAGCGCATTGATTGACGGTGACATCAAACGCCCCATGGGGTTTATTCAGCACAACCGCCAACTGGTCTCGGATATCGAGGAGATGGAAAACCGCGTCCGCAGACGGGATCTTTTGATCAGTGAAGCGGACCTGGCGGCATTTTATAAAAAGCACCTTTCGGGTGTGTTTGATATCCGGTCGCTGGTCGCCCGTATTCGGCAAAGCGGTGGTGATGGATGGCTTCGAATGCGCCGAAAGGATCTGCTTCGCTACCAGCCGGTTGAAACCGAGATGGCCCAGTATCCGGACACCATTCACGTGGCGAATCAGAAACTTGCCTGTGAATATCATTTTGAGCCCGACACCGATCGCGACGGCGTGACCGTGCGAATACCGGCGACTTGCGCAGGCCAAATATCCCGGGAATCTCTGGGGTGGTTGGTTCCGGGTCTATGCAAAGAAAAAATCACCTTGCTGCTCAGGGGACTGCCCAAGGCATACCGACGGCGCTTAACCCCCATTTCCGATACGGTGTCGTGCATCATGGCCGAAATGCCCCAGGGCAAACACGCCATCGGTGTCGCCTTGAGTGAATTCATTTGGAAACGATTCCAGATTCGAATCCCACCGTCAGCGTGGTCCGAAGTCGCTCTGCCGGATCATCTGAAAATGCGGTTCTCCATCCGTGATCCCAAGGGCAAAGAAATTTATGCCGGCCGGGACACCCGTATGCTAGTGCAAAACGGAGCAACCGATCCGCAGGCGGATGAATTCAATACCCTGAAAAAAGCCTGGGAAAAAATGGGGATTCGGGAATGGAATTTTGGCGATCTACCCGATACGGTGACCCTTTCGGGCTCCGGCAAGACGGTTTGGACCGCCGTCCCGGCACTGGCGCCTGCAGCTAAAGGCGATGGGGTTGATTTGCGACTGTTTTTAAACACCTCGAAGGCCTCGGTATCCCACCGCAAAGGCGTTCAGCAGCTGTATTGCCTTTTGTTTAAAAAAGACTTGAAGTTTATGAAAAAAGCCCTGGCGCTTCCCGGTTCATTCGAGGTGATGACCGCCGGCTTCGGAGGGCGGCAGGCCATGGAACAGCAGCTCTATGACAGCCTGGTAAAGGACCTGTTTGCAAAACCCTTCCGAACGAAAAAGGAATTTTTCGCCTATGCCGAATCGATCGCTTTGGATCTTATGAAAACAGCTCGGGAAAAACTTGAAAGCGTTCTGCCCGTCCTGGCGGCCGTCCACGAAACCCGTAGCATCTTGCTGACGCTGGCGCGGACTTATCCGGGAAACGGACAGATGCGTGCATTTGTGACAACCGTCCGTTCCGAACTTGGCAAACTGGTTCCTGACGCTTTTATAACGCTATATGACGCGTCACGTCTGGGGCATTTGGTTCGCTACGCCGAGGCATTG
>JAFDDL010000666.1 GCA_019310865.1 Deltaproteobacteria bacterium
TCCCATATATCTCTGGGAAAGGAAATCCGGCCAGGTGTTCCCAATCACCGACTAAATTTCCTTCTGAATTGATACTAAACTTGCCTCGATTTTTTTCCGACAACTCCATCCACCTTTTCGATTGTCTGCGATCAACCGTTGCGGACACCTTGATGGAAATGGGAGACCTGAATCCGCCAAATCCGCTTTTAAACCCTTCCAAAAATCCCTCCCCGAATAGATGGGCGTATTTCTCGTAATTGTTCTGATCGATTACCTCACCGGGCTGGGGCAGCGGTTTTTCTGCAAAAGATGCCGACAGGAACAAAAAACAGGATGCCAGAGTAAATATAGCACACACTAGGCCAAGTTTTTTTATTTTCTTACGCATGGTATGGTACCTCCTCATTTTCCTTATCTTGACAAGGAACAAAAAATTAAAAGCTGATTTGGGTGGTTAACACAATCAGGTCTTTTTCTTTCAAAATACCCAGACCCTCATAATTGCTGTCTCCAAAAATACCGACATACTTCAATTCAAACGAAACGTTTTCATTTCCCCATGCCGGCATATATTTTATCGCCGGCATGATTAATCCGTCTTGGTCCATGGGTCCATAACTGACGATAATCTCTGTGGCCACTTTGTTATACAGCCAATTTGTGGAAACCCGACAATTGAAACGCGGCACGAACTTTCGCATCTCGGTCGCATACAGGATATACTTCAGGTTATCGTTGTCAGGAACCCACTCACCCACGTGTTCGAAGGTCACGTCGAACGGGGCGGACTTGTGCCAGTCAAAATAAAAGAAACCGTTGATGTCCCAGCCCACCATGTATTTCACATAATCCCGCTCCACGATGGCATCGGAATCTGCCGGATCAAAGGTGTTGTAGGGTTTGTTGGGGATATAGATCATTTCGGTTCTTAAAACCCCAACCGGCAGGTCCTTGTTCATGTAAGCGCCGATAATGTCTATGTCGGGATATATAAACGTATAATCACGGAACGGAAGATGAAGAAAAGGATCAACAGCTCCACTGAACCCACCTTTGCGGATCACCGGATCGTAGTTTTGGGTGTGAAAAAAAGAAAAGCCGAATTCAAATCCACCCAAAAACGTGTTTGTCCGAGCACCAAACCGGATATCACCTTCGTCCGGATATTCAGTCGTCAAGTGTGGCAGTGCCGTGGGAACATAACCCGCGGGCGATCCCGGAAACATCACCCCGGCCGGGAGAAATATCCAATCACTGGACATGGGCGGCCAAATTACCACACCGGGATTAGAGAAAGGGGGTCCTAAAATGGGATTCGTCGCTGTAATCGGCGGCAGCCATCGGTCTTCGGTGTGCGGGCCGAACCGCTGGCCGGCACTACCTGCTAGAGGCACAGCCGGTGCGCCGTCGCGGTTGACACGGTATTCCTCCTTGCTGGTCATATTGGGATTCACCAGCCATTCAATGCTCGTCTGAATTTTCGGGACATCATGGATCCCTTTGATCATCCATGACGGGATGCGGGTGTCTTCCAGGTTGGCAAACGCGAATGTATAGCGTCGATCATCAGGATGGATCACATCGCCAACGCGGTCTGTGAGTGACTCTCCCCAGATCACGATCTGCCTTCCGATTCTGATACCGTGGCTTGATGATGGCCGCCAATCGATATAGAGTTCTCTCAAAACATCATCTATTTCATCGTATTCACTGTACTCCTCACCGTTTTCCCGGCTCGGCGAGCCTTTTTCACTATCGTACTCCGGCTCGTAGATCAGCTGGCCGGCGGCAAACAGACTCAATGATTCACTGAATCGAATGTCTGCATACACTCTGAGCCAGGTTCTTACCGTGGCTAATTTATCATCATCTTGCACGTAGGAATGGTCTTCAAGGAACATCCCCAGGTTGTTTCGGAAAAATCCGTAAAAGGTTGCCGACTGATCATCCCCCCAAGTTATCTCATCAAAAGCGATACTTTGGGCCGGGATGAGCAAAATCATAAATCCCGCCAATACCAATGTAAAAATTAATGTTTGTCTAAATCGTCTCATACTTTTACCTCCTTTGCCTGTTTATAATTGAAATGGTTAGAAGTGGTCTCAAAATCACTTCTTGGAAAGCCTTCGACGCCTTGAAAGGATTCGATCATCAAAGGCCCTCACGCATAATAAACTTCGGTCTGATTACATTGATAATGGCCGGCAGCACCAGCACCCCCACCAGCATGTTGGCCATCATCAGGATCCCGAGCAAAAACCCCATCTCCGCCTGAAACCTGAGGGGCGAAAAATACCAGAACACCACCCCGCCGGTCATCATGGTGGCCGTGAAAATTACCGCTCGTCCGGCTGTGGTGACCCCTCGGACCACGGCTACGGAAAGATTTTTTTCCTTCTGATAGGTCTCCCGGATCCGGCTGACGATATACAGGCCGTAATCGACCCCAAGCCCGATGCCCAGGGCGACCACCGGAAGGGTATTGATATTCAGTCCGATGTCCTTGAAAACCATGTATGCAAAGGCCAGAAAATTGGCCAGAACCAGTGAGAAGACGTAGATCAATCCAGCCAGTAGAGAGCGGTAGGTCAGGGAACAGAGAACGAAAACCAGACCCAGAACCATGACCAGGATCTGGTGGCTCTTTACCGCAATCACTTGATTGGCCGCGGCCAGGATGCCGCCCAACACACCGGCCGGTTTCACTACCGCCGCCTCCATCAGGTTGGGGTTTTTCT
>JAFDDL010000078.1 GCA_019310865.1 Deltaproteobacteria bacterium
GAGGCCACATAGACATGGCCGTAGCTCATGGCGATTTTTCCCAGATCCTTTTTCCCGATCTTCTTTCCGGAAAAGGCGAATTTGGCCACCGCGCCGGTGGGGGTTGCCTTGGACGACTGCCCGCCGGTGTTGGAGTAAACTTCGGTGTCCATCACTAGAATATTGACATCTTCTCCGGTTGCGATGACGTGATCCAGGCCACCGAACCCGATGTCATAGGCCCAGCCGTCACCACCGAAGGCCCAGATCGATTTTTTGGTAAACAGATCCCCCATGGTGGCAATCTCGGCCAGGAGTGAATCGTTCGATCCGTCCGCCAGCATCGATTTGACCTTGTCGCCGAAGTCTTTGGAAGCTTCGGCATCCTGCATGCCGGACCGCCACCCGGACAGGGCCTCTTTCAGTTCCGACGCGATGTCGGCTGAAGCAGCCTTGCCGGCCAGATCGGCCAGTTTTTCCCGCCTCTGAATATACGACAGAGCGATGCCGTAGCCGAATTCGGCGGCGTCTTCAAACAGGGAGTTGCCCCAGGCCGGTCCGTGCCCGTCCTTGTTGACGCAGTAGGGGATCGAGGGTGCGGAACCGCCCCAGATGGAGCTGCAGCCGGTGGCGTTGGAGATGATCATGCGTTCGCCGAACAGCTGGGTGAGCGCCTTGACGTAGGGCGTTTCTCCGCAGCCGGCACAGGCACCGGAAAACTCCATGAGCGGTTTCTGGAACTGGCTCCCTTTGATCGAGGTACGCTTGACCAGCTTGTCCTTGACCGGGACCGTCAGGGAGAAATTGTAATTGGGAACCTCCACTGCGGTTTGGGATTCCAGGGGCTTCATGGCAAGTGCTGTTTTCTTGGCCGGGCAGATGTCCGCGCAGTTCCCGCAGCCCTGGCAGTCAAGGCAGTTGACCTGGATCCTGAATTGATATCCCTTGAGATCTTTGCCGATGGCAGGTTTTGTCGTGAAGGTTTCCGGGGCGCCGGTCAGTTCTTCGTCGGTGGATAGAATTGGAATGATGGCCGCATGGGGGCAGACCAGCGCGCACTGGTTGCACTGGATGCAGTTTTCCTGGATCCATTCCGGAACGCGGATGGCCACGCCGCGTTTTTCGTACTTGGCCGTGTCCACCGGCAGCACGCCGTCCGGCGAAAAGACGCTGACGGGCAGCTTGTCTCCTTGCTGGGCCAGAACCGGACGCAGAATCTTTTGGACAAATTCCGGTTCGTCGGCCCCGGCTTTTCCCAGGGCAACGGCGTTTTTCCATGTCCCGGGATAGTTGATTTCAATAAGGTTGGACAGGGTTTGATCAACGGCGTCGATGTTCATTTGGATGATTCTTTCACCCTTGTTGCCGTAAACCTTCTGGATTTCTTTCTTCAGCAATGCGATGGCCTCTTCGAAGGGAAGCACGCCGGAGAGTTTGAAAAAGGCGGTCTGCATGATCATGTTGATGCGGTTGCCCAGGCCGACGCTGTTGGCGATCTTGACGGCATCGACGCTGTAGAACTTGATTTTCTTTTCGGCAATGGCCTGGCGCATGTCCGCCGGCAGCAAAGTCTCCATGTCCTGAGCTGTCCAGGGGGAGTTGAACAGTAAGGTGCCGCCCGGCTTGATGCCCTCTATGATTTTGTAAAGCTCAACATAGTTTGCCTTGTGGCAGGCGATGAAGTCGGCCGTGTTCACCAGGTAGGTCGACTGGATCGACTCGTTTCCGAATCGAAGGTGGGATACGGTGATGCCGCCGGATTTTTTCGAATCGTAGGCAAAATAGCCTTGGGCGAACATGTCGGTGTTGTCGCCGATGATCTTGATGGCGCTTTTGTTGGCGCCCACGGTACCGTCCGAACCCAGACCCCAGAATTTACACTGTACGGTTCCGGACGGTGTGGTGTCGATGGCTTCGGGTACCGGCAGGGAGGTGTGGGTGACGTCGTCGGTAATTCCCACAGTGAAGTGGTTTTTCGGGGTTTGGGCAGCCATATTGTCAAATACCGCTTTGACCATGGCCGGCGTGAATTCCTTGGAGCCCAGACCGTAGCGTCCGCCGGTGATATTGGCGTGGCGGCCGTGTTCCACAAATGCAGCGAGCACATCAAGGTAGAGTGGATCCCCAATGGCGCCGGGCTCCTTGGTTCGGTCAAGCACCGTAATCTGGGTGGCCGATTCAGGAATGGCAGCCATCAAATCGGCGATGGAAAAGGGTCTGTAGAGTCGGACCTTGACCAGTCCCACCTTTTCGCCCTTTCCGGTCAGATAGGCGATTACCTCCTCGATCACCTCACTGGAGGAACCCATGGCCACGACGACACGGTCGGCCTGCGGGTCCCCCACGTAGTCGAAGAGGTTGTAATGACGGCCGGTCAGGTCGCCGACTTTCTTGAAATAATCTTTCACGATGGCCGGTACGGCCTCGTAGAACGGGTTGACGGCTTCACGTCCCTGAAAGTAAATGTCCGGGTTCTGGGCACTTCCTCTCAAATCGGGGTGTTCCGGGTTCATGGCCCGTTTTCTGAATTGGGCCACAGCCTCCCTGTTCACCAGGCCGGCCATGTCGTTGTAGTTGATCATTTCGATCTTCTGGATTTCGCTGGAGGTTCGGAACCCATCAAAAAAATGAAGAAACGGAACCCGGCTTTCAATGGCCGACAGATGCGCGACAAGACCCAGGTCCATGACTTCCTGAACCGAACCCGAGCAAAGCTGTGCAAAGCCGGCCTGCCGGACGGCCATGACGTCCTGGTGGTCACCGAAAATCGACAGAGCGTGGGCGGCAATGGCTCGCGCAGATACATGAAAGACCCCCGGCAGCAGCTCACCGGAAATTTTGTACATATTCGGGATCATCAGCAACAGGCCCTGGGATGCGGTAAAGGTGGTGGTCAGCGAGCCGGCTGCCAGCGCTCCGTGAACCGAACCGGCGGCGCCGGCTTCGGACTGGAGCTGCTTGACGAGCAGCTGCTGGCCGAAGATGTTCTCCCGGCCCTGGGCCGCCCATTCGTCGGCAATTTCGCCCATGGATGTCGAGGGCGTAATGGGATAGATCGCAGCCACATCGCTCATGGCGTAAGCCACGTGGGCGGCGGCGGTATTTCCGTCAATGGTTTTCATTTGTTTCCCCATATGATTGTCTCCTTCATTTATTCGTCTTCGGTTATCAGTGTTTTCCATGGCGTGTCTATTATGAAAGCAGTCCCTGAAAAAAATCGTTCCCCTTATCATCCACAATGATGAACGCCGGAAAATCCTTTACGCTGATCTTGAAAATAGCTTCCATGCCAAGTTCCGAAAAGGCCACGGTTTCGATACGGGTGATGCAATCCCGGCCCAGCCGGGCGGCCGGCCCGCCGATGGAGCCCAGGTAGAACCCGCCGTTTTTTTTGCATGCTTCGGTGACCGCCGGGCTTCTGTTCCCCTTGGCCAGCATGATGAGGCCGGCGCCGTTTTCCTGGAACTCGGCCACATAGCTGTCCATTCTGCCGGCAGTCGTGGGCCCGAAGGCGCCCGATGCATACCCCTCGGGTGTCTTGGCAGGTCCGGCATAATAGATGATGTGGTCTTTCACATATTCGGGAAGCCCCTCACCTCGATCCAGCTGCTGCTTGAGTTTTGCGTGGGCAATGTCACGGGCGACGATGATATCGCCGGTGAGCAGCAGCCGGGTGGCCACCGGATATTGGGTCAGTTCGGCCCGGATTTTGCTCAGGGGACGATTCAAGTCGATGTGGACGGCTTCCTTCATGTCCGGGGTGATCGATGGCAGGTATTTTGCCGGATCGGTTTCCAGCTGCTCGAGGAAAATCCCCTCCCGTGTGATTTTGGCCTTGATATTCCGGTCCGCGCTGCAGCTGACCCCGAGGCCGATGGGTACGGATGCTGCGTGACGGGGCATACGAATAACTCTCACGTCATGGCAGAAATATTTGCCGCCGAACTGTGCGCCGATGTTCAGTTCCCGGGTCATGGCCAGCAGCTGATTCTCCAGGTCGATGTCGCGAAAGGCGTGACCATGTTTGTTCCCCGATGTGGGTAGGCCGTCCAGGTACCGGGCGGTGGCCAGCTTCAGGGTTTTCAAATTTGTTTCCACCGATGTGCCCCCGACCACCAGAGCCAGATGATAAGGCGGGCAGGCGGCAGTTCCCAGCGATTTCATTTTTTCCTTAACAAAGGCTGAAAGGGCCTTGGGGGTCAACCTCGCATTGGTCTCCTGGTACAGGAAGGTCTTGTTGGCCGAACCACCGCCCTTGGCCAGAAACAGGAACGAATAGGCGTCGCCTTCCACGGCATACAGGTCGATTTGCGCCGGTAGGTTGCATCCGGTGTTGACATCTTCGAACATGGTCAGGGGCGCGTTCTGGGAGTATCGCAGGTTGTTTTGGGTGTAGGCGTTGTAAACACCCCGGGCCAGAGCCGCTTCGTCGGAACATCCGGTCCAGACCTGCTGCCCTTTTTTTCCGATAATGATGGCGGTTCCCGTGTCCTGGCACATGGGAAACTCCCCTTCGGCGGCGATGACCGCGTTTTTTAGCAGTTCCAGGGCCACGTATTGATCGTTGTCGGTACTCTCCGGGTCGTCCAAAATGTTGCGAAGCTGCTGCAGATGCGAGCTTCTCAGCAGGTGGGCGCCGTCCTTGAAAGCCGTTTCCGCAAGCCGGATAAGCCCCTCGGCAGTCACTTTCAGCACCGGTATTCCGTCCAGTTCGGTGGTGCTGATGTGATCGCGGGTCAGCAGCCGGTATTGCGTATCGTCCTCGGTAAGCGGAAACATGGGTTGATAGGCAAACTCGGTCATTATTTCAAACCTCCGATGGATTGGCTGATTGAAAGGATTTGGTTGTCGAAACCTTCAGAATCGTAAACGCGGTCTCGATCCTCAAAAACATAAATATTACGTTTTTGCGGTTTTTTTTGTCAAGCTATTTTAACGCCAAACGGACAATTTCCGGCGAACGGATTTCGCCGGCGTATTCTGTGAAGATAACCCGCTTGGGCAAAGTGCTGATTTGCCGAAACGAGGTCCGTTCCAAGAAAACGGGGCGGCAAATGCCGCCCCGGTATAAAGGAGGAGGAGGTAAGGTAAGAAACAAGGGCAAAACCCCAATCGCCCTTAATAAATATATCGGTGCCAAGCGGAAAACCTTTAGGGTTTTGGCGCCGGTCGCTATTGATTCTTTGAAATGATGCGAGCCCATGATTGAATTTTCCATGAATTATGAGCGAGTTAGGTCGTCATTGACAGGGGCCGTCAGAGTGTCGTATCGTAGCCGGTAAGTAATAAAATGGAAAAGGAATGCCCATGTTGAATCGAATCTGCATTAGCGCTCTGCTCCTTTGCCTGGTTATCTCCATTCCCCTTACAGGCCTTTCGACCGACCTGCCCGATGCCCGGTCTATTGTGAAAAAAAGCCTTAATTATGTGCGTGGTGAAGCATCTGTCTCAATGTTGACCATGGTGATTCATCGTCCCCAGTGGGAGCGGCGGATGACCATCAAGGCCTGGACCAAGGGCGACCGGCTGAGTCTGTTTCATACGGTTGCGCCGGCAAAGGATCGGGGAAACGGCACCTTGAAAAAGGGGCGTGAAATGTGGATGTTCAATCCCAAGATCAACCGGGTCATCAAGCTGCCGCCGTCCATGATGTCCCAGGGCTGGATGGGGTCGGATTTTTCAAACAACGATCTGTCCAAAACCGACAGCATCCTCGATGAGTATACCCATCGAATCATCGGTACGGAAACCCGCGACGGCATGACGATCTATGAGATTGAGTCGATACCCAAACCGGATGCGCCGGTCATATGGGGCATGCAGCGGCTCAAAATCCGGGAAGACGGTATCATGGTCAGCCAGGAATTCTATGACGAGGACGCCGCCCTGGTAAAAACCCTGCGCACCGAAGAAATTCGAATGCTGGGTGGGCGGCTGTTCCCCAAAATATGGACCATGGAAAAGACGGAAACGCCTGGGCAATATACGCGAATGACATACGATGAACTGGCCTTTTTGGACCAGCTGGAAGATCGGTTGTTCAGCATCTCGAATTTGAAAAACTTTCGTAGATAGGAACTGTAAATGATTCTCGATTTTAAAATGGCGTGGCGAAATGTGTGGCGCAATCCCCGGCGGACGTTGCTTACCGTTTTGGCCATCGGCTTTGCGGCTGTCCTGTTGGTGTTCATGCTGTCGTTCCAGCTCGGCACCTACGAAACCATGATCAATGCCTCACTTCGAATTCAAACCGGCCACATGCAGGTCCAGGCTGACGGATATCACGACAACCGACGCATGCGCGAGGTGGTTGCCGATCCGGCGGTCGTGGCGGGTATCTTGGATGCGACCCCGGGTATCCGCGCCCATACCGCTCGTTCGGAGGCCTTTTCCATGGTTTCCTCCAATGATCGAACCTACGGTACGCTGATTGTGGGGATTGATCCGGAACGCGAGGCGGGCATTTCCTCTCTCAAGCAGATCGTTCGTGAGGGCCGCTATTTATCCGGCGCGGACACCGACGGCACCCTGATCGGGTCGCTGCTGGCGAAAAACCTCGGCGTATCTGTCGGCGACGAGTTAACGGTTCTGGGCCAGGGGCGTGACGGGTCCGTAGCCGCGGCCCTGGTGTCGGTTGTCGGTATCTACACGTCCGGAGTGGATGAATTTGACCGGTCGGTGGTTCACATCCCCATTGGGACCTTTGATGAGATTTAGAACATGAACGGCGCCGTGCACAGAGTTGTGGCCCTGGCCGACTCACTGGGAAAGATTCCCGGGGCCGTGGAATCAATCGAGGCGGGGCTGCTTCTCGTGGACAACCCGTCCGCCCTGGTCTGCCTTGACTGGCAGACGCTCATGCCGGGCCTCATTCAATCGATCCAGATCGATCTTTCCGGCGGGATCATCATGTATTTCATCCTGGTTGTGGTGGTGGGTTTCAGTATTCTCAATACCTTTTTGATGGCGGTGCTGGAGCGCACCCGTGAGTTCGGCGTCATGATGGCGGTGGGCACCACGCCGGGGCGGCTGATCCGGCTGTTGCTCCTGGAATCCATGTGCCTGACCCTGGTTGGGTTGATTTCGGGAACCGCTGTTGGATGTCTGTTGACCCTGGTGGTCCAGCATACCGGCATCAATATCGGAGATGCATCCGGCCTTATGGTGCAGTTCGGGATGACGGGACGATTATACCCCAGACTCTCAGTTTTGAGTGCCACGGCCGGACCGATGCTCATATTGCTGATCACGTTTATTGCGGCCCTGCTGCCGACGCTTCGGATCAGGCGGCTAAAGCCGGTTGAGGCCATGGTGCACGCTTAAAAGGTCTAAGGTCTGAGGTTTAAGGTTCAAGGGAACAATTTTATGGATTTGCAGCTATCCTGGCGAAACATATGGCGAAACCCCCGACGGACGGCGGTGATCCTGACTGCGGTGATGATCGGCGTCTGGTGCATGGTTGTGTTTTCGGCGCTGTCCCGTGGGATGATGCAGCAGATGGTGCGAAACAGCATCAACAATCTCACCGGTCATATTCAGATCCACCATGCCGGATACCGCTCCGATCCCATTGTGACCAACAGCATCAGCGATACCGCGCGGGTTGTATCCGCTCTGGAACAGGTGCTGGGCCCGGAAGATCAGTGTACTCTGCGGGTTCGTGTGGGGGCTGTTGCCAACAATGCACGACATTCAGACGGTGTGACCCTGGTGGGCATTTTGCCCGAGCAAGAGGCCACTGTTTCGTTTATCGGCGGTGCTGTGACCGAGGGGCGTTATCTGAGTCCTGACGATGTGAACCAGATTGTTATTGGACGTGCCCTGGCAGAAAAATTTGAAACGAAAATCGGCCGCAAGCTGATTCTGATGTCCCAGGACATGGACCTGGAAATTGCCTCACGGGCCTTTCGCATCGTGGGGCTGTTTGATTCGGAATTCGAAGCGACGGAAAAATCCTTCGTCTTTGTGCCGATACAAACAGCCCGTAAAATGCTGAAGCTCGGGGAGGCGGCTTCCGAAGTCGCCATTGTCCTGCCGGACCGCGTGGACCCGGAGGCGGTGGCCCAAAAATTGTCGGAACGGTTGCACCAAGATGATCTTTCCGTGGAAACGTGGTATGTGCTGCAACCGATGATCAAAACGATGTACGAGCTGTTTTACGGTTTTATCTACATATGGTATCTGGTGGTGTTTATTGCAATGGGGTTTGGTATCGTCAACACAACCCTCATGGCGGTTTTTGAGCGGATGCGTGAATTTGGGCTTCTCAAGGCCCTGGGGATGAAACCGTGGCGAATCCTGCGTGGCGTTATGATCGAAACCCTCATTGTGCTGATATTGGGGATAGGTTTGGGAAATGCCATGGCCCTGGCTACCCATTGGCTGCTCGGGACAACCGGGGTCAATCTGACGGCCTTTGCCGCCGGGACGGAAACCTGGGGTATTTCGCGGATCATTTATCCGGTGCTTACCGGAGGGGACGTCATGATTGCCGACGGGGTGGTGTTCGTGCTGGGACTACTGGTGAGTATCTATCCGGCCCTCAAGGCGGCCCGGTTTACACCGATTGAAGCCCTGGCCAAAACATGATGGTGTTGACGCATGTTTTTTCATCTGGCGGACGCAAAACGCATGACCGATACGGATGCGAACAGGAGAGACTGCGATGCCCATTGTTGAATGCATCGGTGTAAAAAAGACTTACGCTCAGGGAAAGGTGACCGTTACCGCCCTGAATGGTGTGGACCTGACCGTTGAACCGGGGGAGTTCGTGGCGCTGGCCGGGCCGTCGGGTTCCGGCAAAACAACGCTGCTCAATATGATTGGCGGGCTGGATGCCGCTGATTCCGGACAGATCGTTGTGGACGGCCAAGCATATGCGGCCATGAAC
This sequence comes from Deltaproteobacteria bacterium, assembly GCA_019310865.1. The sequence goes on from JAFDDL010000078.1 coordinate 8,870, forward strand.
CAGAGCCGGATGGCCGAACTGAGGCTTCGAAAGATCGGTTTTGTTTTTCAGTCTTACAACCTGATACCGGTTCTGTCCGCACGTGAAAATGTGGAATACGTGATGTTGCTTCAGGGGGTCCCTGCGGATAAACGGCGGGAGCGCGCCCGAAACATTCTTGATGAGGTGGGACTGTCCGGTAAATATGACCGAAGGCCGGCTGAATTGTCCGGTGGTCAGCAGCAGCGAGTCGCCGTGGCCCGGGCCATCGTCTCGAATCCGAGTCTGGTACTGGCTGATGAACCCACCGCCAACCTCGACTCCAAAACCGGTGAGGGACTGTTGTCCCTGATGGCGAAGATGAATGCCGACCGGAAGGTGACCTTCATTTTTTCCACACACGACCAGATGGTCATGGCTTATGCCCGCCGCATCGTGCGTATCAAGGATGGACAGATAGAATCCGACCAGAACAAGGATGCGTGACGTCATCGATGGATGACGTCATCCGCTGTCGGTGCGCTATGCGAATGAAACCACTGATTTTCGCGACCCTCTTTTTTTCGGCCCTGGTATTTAGCCCGTTCGGGTTGGCCGAAGCAGTTGATGCCATGGAAGAGCCGTCCCCGGTTCGGATGACCTGGGGAGGACGCGTTCGCGCCCAGGGCGCCGTTTCATGGCTCATGGACGATACGGTTTTTGAATCGGTGGTTGACGGGCCCCTGTTGGACGGAAGCATCGATTTTCGGCTTACCAACCAACTGCTTTTCCCCTGGTTTGATGTTGAAATCCATTACGAAGCCATCCTGTCCGGCGGCGAAACCCGCAAAGCGATTCAATCGCTTGTGGCGGGGTATCCGGACCTGATTCAGGGCGCCTTGCCGCCCACTGCACCGGTGAGCGATGCGCATCGATTGATGGACCTGACCCAGCTGGTTTGGGAGGAGACAGAAACGGTCGGCTATCACCGCTTCGATCGGTTGGCCGTGATCATTCACCGTGACTGGGCAACGGTGACACTCGGCCGTCAGGCGCTCACCTGGGGCAACGGATTTCTCTTCAATCCCATGGATCTGTTCAATCCCTTTGCACCCACCGACATCGATCGGGACTACAAGCTGGGTGACGATATGGCCCATGTGCAGTTTTCCGCGGCTTTTCTGGACAATGTTCAACTGCTCTACGTGCCCCGGCGCCGGACCGACACCGGAGACGTGTCCTGGCGGCGTTCGTCGCTTGCGGCAAAGGCACACCTGGTGTTGGGAGCAACGGAGCTGGACATTCTGGCGGCGGCTCATTATGACGATAGGGTGCTGGGCATGGGGATGGCCGGTTATTGGGGGGGTGCGGCCTGGCGGCTGGACGCCACCTGGATCGATATCAGCGAATCGGACCAACGGGACCAGGCGGTCTCGCTTGTGGCCAATATCGACTATTCCTGGACATGGGCCGGGAAAAATGCCTATGGTTTTATAGAATTGTATTTTAATGAATTCGGATCGTCCAACTATTCAAGGACCCTTTCCGATACGGATATGTTGGATCGGGTGGGTCGGGGAGATCTGTTTGTCCTGGGAAGGGCCTATCTGGCCGGAAACCTCATGGTGGAATTTCATCCGCTTTTTCAGGGATTTGCGACGGTCATTGGAAATCTGAAGGATTCGTCCTGCATTGTTCAGCCCCGGGCCATGTGGGATATTCGGGAGAATCTACAGCTGATCCTGGGGGCGACAATTTATATCGGTGAGACCGGTTCGGAGTTCGGCGGTATTCGACTGCCGGACAGCAACATCACGCTGCGAAACCCGGATCGGGCATATATATGGATCACGTATTATTTTTGAATGAACCAGTTTCAAAACGTCCCATTTCGGCCCATATCGGCGTTGGGTTAAAATTTTAATCCTCGAAATACGCAATGTATGTCTGCGGTTATAATTTTAACCCGCCTTGATCTGAACCGAACTTGAACGCTTTGAAACTGGTTCAGGGAGAAGACGCTTATGGAATGCAACAA
>JAFDDL010000667.1 GCA_019310865.1 Deltaproteobacteria bacterium
CTCACGGGTCAGGGTCATGGCAATCTCTTCGAAGTTTTCCTCGAAGGCCTCCTTGATCTGAAAAAGGTATCGCGCACGGCTCATGGGAGGCGTCTCCCGCCATTCGTCAAACGCTGCCTTGGCCGCAGCGACGGCGGCGTCCACATCCTGCCGGGTGCCATAGGGTACTGTGGCAATCTGTTGCCCATTGGCCGGGCAACGCACATCACCGTAAACTGCTGTGTCTGAATCGACCCACTCACCATCGATGTAGTTTTGAATTTTCGTGATTGTCATTGGGATTCTCCTTGGTATTTATTTTAACGTTACACGTTGCGCCTGAATTGAAACAGCCAGGATATGGCTTCTATAATCCACATAATTCTGAATGTCAATATAATTATATCATATAAATACGATTTTCGTTAAATAAATACTTAAATAAGATGATATACGTTATTGACATTCGTGACCCATTCTTTTAAGTTAATATTTGAAAAAGTCGAAGCTATTTGAAATTCAGGAATTAGACTTCAGAATTAAAGGTTGATCTGAATATGAAAAAAAATTATCGCAAGGAGCAGCCCAGGGGGGTGGACACCATGGACTGCAGAATCATCGAACTGCTTCAGCAGGACGGTCGCATGTCCAACACCGACATGGCGCGGCACTTGGGGGTTTCCGAGTCCACGGTTCGCTTAAGACTCAATCGCCTCATTGAGGAAAAGTATCTCCAGATTGTTGCCGTCAGCGACCCGATCAAGCTCGGCTTTGACATGGTGGGCGATATTCGGATTCAGGTGGATATAAAAAAGATGGATAGCATCCTCGAGGAGCTTGGCACACTCAAGGCGCTCTGGTTCAGCGTCAATACCACCGGAAAAACCGATATCGTAACAGAGTTCGTCGTCCGATCGCTGGACGAGCTAAATGATCTTTTATTTAATAAGATCAATAAAATAGATGGGGTTCAAAGCACCGAGACCAATATTTTTCTTAATTTCGTCAAACGCCGTTACGATTGGGGTACAGCCATCGAGGATAAGTAGATACTTTTGTGTGTGCTATGTTTGTATAAAATTCGGGAGGCCACATCATGCCAGAAACTTTTACAAATTGGATGCAAGAGCAGGTACCGTCATTATTAGATGAATTAGGGATACCCGGTGCCGCCGTGGCAACGATCGAGAACAGCCGAACGAATTTTCTCAGCGGTTTCGGAATGGCAAACCTTGAAGAGAAAAGACCCGTGACCACAGGTACGCGGTTCCAGCTGGCCTCCATCTCCAAAGCCGTCACCTCCTGGGGGATCATGAAGCTGGTGGAGCAGGGACAGCTCGATCTCGATGCGCAGGTGGAGCAGTACCTGACTCGATGGAAACTGCCACCGTCGGATTTCGACCACGACCTGGTGACAACCCGGCGGCTGCTTTCCCACACAGCCGGGACCTCCCTGCCAGGATTTAAAGGGTATCATCCGAAACACCCCAAACCGACTTTGGAACAGATACTCCAGGGCGACGTACCGCCGCTGGACGACTACCAGATCCAGTACGCGCATGACTGGAACGGGGATCCGGATATGGACCTTGAACGCAAGCCCGTCTGCGTAATGTATCCGCCTGGCGAAAAAAGCATTTATTCCGGCGGTGGCTTTACGATCCTCGAATTGCTGGTTGAAGAGATCAGTGGATTGACGTTTACCGATTATATGCAGCGCGAAATTCTCGATCCCCTGGGCATGGCCCAATCGAGTTTTGCCTACACCCAGAACACACATCCCGATTTTGCCACACCTTACAACGAACAGGGGGACGCGCTCCCCAAATATCGACTGGCAGCCAAGGCGGCCGGGGGACTCAACAGCAATATTGAAGATCTAGCCCGCTTTGCCTGTGCAGAGATGATCGGCCCGGAGGGAGAGCCACCCGGCCGGGGCGTGATCTCACCGGCCGCCATCGAACTGCTGACGACACCGGTGATGTTCTCCGAAACCATCGAAGGCCTCGATTTCCATGCCGCGCTCGGTCATTTTGTCTTTGAAGTTAACGGCGCTGTCTGTGTGCACCACACCGGCGGCAATATCGGCTGGCGAACCATCTACGCGGTTCTACCGGAGTATCGAGCCGGTTTCTGCGCTCTGATCAACAGTTCTCTGGGCAATGACCTGTGGATACAGCTACTGAAGAAATGGGCGGAGAGCCTTTGAAATGATTTGATTGAAATAGAAGATCGATGGGACGCATCGTCTGTATTATCCGTCCTGTCCTAAGGGCTCGGAAAAAAAATAACTTCCCATTTTATGCGTCGCGGAGAAAAACGAACGCTGCATACCGACTATACGATCGGTATAGACGCATCTGAAGTGATGAAAATCGAAGCACTTGAATGTATACAAAAGGGTTTTCCAGCATTAAAAGTGAATTTGGGAAAAAAAAATAAAAAAATCCTTGAAATGGTTACACATTTTATGTATAGTTGAAATATACATTACAAAAGGAGATGGTTCATGAAAGCCACAATCGTCGATTTAAGATACAAAATGAATGATGTGTTAAAAGCGCTTGACCGGAATGAAAAAGTTACGGTCCTATACCGCGGTAAAATTAAAGGGGTCTTGGTTCCCGCAAGCCACAGGAAACGCATGGCAATGATTGATCATCCCTTTTTTGGCATGTCATCACAAGACAACAAGAAATCCGTGGTAGATGAAGTGAACGATTTAC
>JAFDDL010000668.1 GCA_019310865.1 Deltaproteobacteria bacterium
CTGGTCATCGTGAACAAACGAGGCGTTTTGAAAACCGCGACAAAGGTCGAAAAGGATCCAGGGCAACCTGCCACATGGACATCGAAATTTGGCAGTGTAATATTCACTCAGTATGGTCGGGAGTTCCCATTGGGCGGAATGAACGAGGCCGGGTTGGTGGTTGAGATCATGTCGCTAGCAGAGTCCAAATATCCATCGCCGGATTCTCGTCCTTATATCCGAAAGTCTCAATGGCGGCAGTATCAACTTGATAATTTCAGTACGGTTCAAGAAGTAATCGAAAGTCATTCACAAATAAGAGTGGTTCAAGGGACAAACGGACCTGCCAGCCATTACTTGGTTGGCGATAAGATGGGGAATTGCGCCAGTATCGAATTTATAAACGGGAAGCCTATGTTCCACACCGGCGAAACAATGCCGGTCAAGGTGCTTACCAACAGCACCTATGCGGAATCGGTCAGTTACTGGCAACAGGGGCGGCCTCCATTGCATAAGGGCGTTGATCCTGAAGACTCACTTTACCGGTTCGCTAGTGCCGCTGATATGGTAAGCAAATTCGACCCTAAGACTTCAGGGTCGGCAATTGATTACGCATTTGATATTTTGAAAATCGTCGCCCCAGCCCACGGTACAATGTGGAGTATTGTTTACGACATAAATAATTTCCAAATATTTTGGCGAACCTATAGAAATCAAAAGATTCGGCATCTCAATTTAAAGAAATTCGATTTTTCCTGCCGACTCCCGGTGATGGTGCTGGATATTAACGCCGACCTGTCGGGAGATGTCACAGGCAAATTCATGAATTACACGCAGGAGATCAATCGAAAACTGATCGGCAACAGCACCGGAAAAACCAATTTTTTAAATCATCTTACGCAAGATACCCTGGATAGGATGTCGAAGTATCCTGACACCATGATTTGCCAAGAAGAATCGGATCGCCCTGAAACAGAACCTAACGGTTAATTTCTTAAGGAGGTATGTAATGGTCCAAAAAGCATATCACAGCATTTGTGCGTGGACGTTCAACGCCGGAAAAGGTGGATTCACACCGGCGGATTCCCGTCCCGGGTGGAGTGGACAGGTAATGGATACGGTCGGAAAAATCAAACTGACCCAGGACAAGATTCGGCCTCGGATACCGGATCACATCGAACTGGGATTCGAGATGCATTATGACTACGAGTACAACGAAGAAAATGCCACCCGGATAGCAGACACGCTTCTGGATACCGGTATTTTTCTGGCAATGGCCACACCCGGCGCCCATCAGCGATTCGCCTACGGCGGCATCTGCTCTCTGGATCCGGCGGAAAGAGCGCACGCCGGGGTGTATGGTAAAAATAGTCTCGACATCGCCTACGGTGATCTGAAAAAGGCCTGGCATCCTGACGTTCCGCCAACCTTTGTGATCTGGAACGGGTCCTTCGGGTATGATTTGGCCAGTGTTGGAATCCACCGCATGTACCAGCACTTGAAGCAGTCGATTGCCGACTTATGCAAGCACGAAGCGGCGCTGGGCGGCAAGATGCACATGGCCATCGAGCCCAAGCCCAACGAGGGCCATCCGGCCATGCTCCTGCCCACCGTGGCCAGCGCCATCGTATTCTGGCGAAAGCTCGAGGAAGAATTCGGCATCGACTTAAAAGGCAAGGGCATCAACAAGGAGTTCGGCCATTCGGAGATGATCGGCCTGGATCATGTATACGACACGGTGGAAGAGATCGACAACGGCATGCTTTTGCACATGCACATCAACAGCCAGGGCTACAACGACGGCTTGATACTCGGCGGCCCCGGCAAATACGACATCGACCACGGCGCCCGAATTAACGGCATGAACATCGCCATCGCCGGACTGATTCAAGAAGCCGGCTACCGGCGCTGGAAGGGTCATGACATGCAGGTTCGGGCCCATGACACGGAAGAGCAGGGAATCGACCGGGTCGTCCGGAGCATTTTGAGCTGGGACGCCTGTGAAAAAGCCGCCCAAACTATCGACACCGACACACTCATGGCCCATCTTGCCAACCGGGAAACCGCCAAAGCCGAGGACATTATGCGCCAGGCGGTTGTAGCGGCTTATCAACACTTCACTGAAATGTATCAATAAAATTGCTGTTGGCGTTATGTATACACTGGGCATTGAGTTAAGCACACAATCGGTTAAGACCGTCGTTCTCGATCTGACCACGACGGACATTATCCACTGCAATGCCATCAGCTATGATGAGCAATTTCCTCGATATGGCACCCGGGGCGGTGTGGTGCCGTCTGAGTCACCCGATATCCGGCACACATCACCGCTGATGCTGATTGAAGCGCTGGATGTTGCCTTTGATAATCTGGCTCAAGCCGGTATCGATCTGTCAAAGCTACAGGCCATCAAGGCAGACGGAATGCAGCACTGCACGGTCTACACCCATGACCGATTTGTAAAAACGGTAAACTCCCTGGATCCAAAGCGGCCCTTGGCAGGACAGCTTGGTGACTGCTTCAGTCGGAAAACTGCGCCCATCTGGGAGGATCGAAGCACCGACCAAGAGGCCGCTTACCTCACCAAAGCCATGAAGCAAACGGGTGGCATTGAAAAACTAACGGGCAATCGCGCTGAACTTCGGTTTCCGGCGGCCCAGATACTGAAATGGGCATCCCAGAATCCTCAGGCCTATGATCAGACATCACACATATGGATTCTAAGC
>JAFDDL010000669.1 GCA_019310865.1 Deltaproteobacteria bacterium
TCCAGGAGTGTCGATGGCGCCTGCAAGGTTAAACAGGCTGTTGGCAATAACTCCCAGAGGGCGTCCCTCTATGCGAATAAGGGCAGTGACCATCCCAAGACCGAAGTCCTTTCTAAGTTCGAGCACGGAATCCTTGTCCGCCATGGTTTCTATGATGGTTCGAACGTCGTACATCCGCTTTCGATTTTCTGGAATAAGCTTTCTTAAAAGTTTTTGATCGCTGCAATCCCATTCATTGATTGGTCCCTGAAAATACGACAAGTACTTTTTGGCTATCATTACTGCCTCGGCCTCATCGGCACAGGCAATGTCCACCACACCGTTGTTAACCTGAACCGCCATGGGCCCAATCTCATCCGGCTGATGCACACCGAGTCCGCCGCCTTCGATCATGGCCGGGCCTGCCATGCCGAGATTGGAGTTCTGTGTGCCGATGATCACATCACAGCAGCCAAGAAGCACAGCGTTTCCTGCGAAACACCGGCCTGCGTTAATTCCCACAAGCGGCACCAGCCCGCTGAGTCTTCCTATGAGGGAAAATGTTAATAAATCGAAACCCGCCACACCACTAGAATCCGTATCACCCCCACGCCCGCCGCCACCTTCGGCAAACAATATCACCGGTGTCCGTAAACGATCCGCCAACTCGAACATTCGATCCACTTTTCGGTGATTCTGCACGCCCTGGGTGCCGGCAAGAACGGTGTAATCGTATGATAAAACAATGCAACGTGCCGTTTGCTTATCGAACAAGTCACCGTTAACGCTTCCGGTACCGGTGATCAATCCATCGGCCGGCGTGTTTTTAATCAGGTCCTCCAAAGAACGCCGTCGCCTTTGCCCGGCTATCGCCAAAGCACCATATTCCAGGAATGTGCCAGGATTCAACAGGTCTGCAATGTTCTCCCTGGCCATTCGCTGCCCTCTTTGTTTCCGCTTGGCAACGGCATTCGGTCTGGCGACATCCAGCGTCATATCGTGACGTTGGTTTACCTCTGCCAGGTCAGCACGAAGTTCATCCGAATCGTCCGATATTGTAGTATTCGAGTCTGTGATTTTCACTGGTTTTCTCCCTGGTGTAATTTTTTCTTTTACGTTGATGGATCAACCGATGACACGTTGCCGGTAAGAATGATACCGATATAAATGCATAAGCGCCCTTGCTGCCCGTCTGACCGATGGGTATGCCGGAATTCCTGCTGTGCAGAACCGGCGTCTTGTTTCGATACCCTTTAAAGCGAGATCCGGATCGCCGCCGTCATAATCGATGCTCACAACCGTCGGTTTCGGATTCGTTTTGCTTTTTAAGTATTCGATCACTGTCGGAATCGTATCCGTGTGTTGCTCTTGTTGAATGTGATAGATGCCCCGGGGAGCCAAATGCTCTAAAATGACCATCGCGCATGCTTGTTCTTTATCAATTAAATCAAGCACTTCTATGAGCTGTTGTGAATCCCAGGTGATATAATTATCCAGGGGATTTCCCACAATGGAGCCGACATCCTGAATTTTTTCCCGAAGCGCCGTCCAGGTCGCCTCAGACAGTTCCGGCACCGCCAGCCCTTCCGACATTGCCGTATCGCCCGCAATAACACATTTACCGCCCCCACCAACGCTGATAAAAACACCTTTTCCTTTCGGTTCGGGTAAAAGGCCCAGCGCGAGGATGGCATCCATCCAGTCCTCCAGAGTCTCCACACGCACCACGCCGGCCTGGTGGAAAAAGGCATCCCACGCGGCATGGTTTCCGGCCATGGCCCCGGTGTGGGAAGCCACCGTTTTGGCGCCGGCCTCGGATCGGCCGCCCAGGAGCATGACAATGGGTTTTTCCGGGGTGATTGCCTTGGCCAGATTCAGCAATCTTCTGCCATCGCGGACGTTTTCCAGATACATAGCAATGATTTTGATCTTCTCATCCCCGGCAAAGTATTCGAGGTAGTCACACGCATCGAGCACCGCCGCATTGCCGAAGCTGACCGCTTTATCGATGCCCACGTTAAGCGAGCCGGCATATTCGGTGATGCGCTGGGTAATGCCGCCGCTCTGAGAAATGATCCCCAGTGGACCAGCGATTCCCGGGCTTGCGCCGTAGGGGGTGAGGCCTGACGGCGGGCAGTAAGCCCCCATACAATTGGGCCCGATGACCATAAGCCCGTTTCGCCTTGAAATATCGACAACCTGTGCCTCCAATGCCGCACCTTCGGCGGTACCGATTTCTTTAAAACCCGCGGTCAACAGATGTATATGCCGTAACCCGATTCGGCCGCATGTTTCCAGCAAATCAGGAATGCGCTTGGCTGCGATGGATACTATGGCCAAGTCTGGAACCTCCGGCAGGGCCTCCAGGCTCGGGTATACGCGAAGCCCCATGATTTCTTTGGCCTTGGGATTGATGGGATAGAGTTTACCCTTGTATCCACATTCTAAAATCCGGCTCAGATAACTCGAACCGCCAAAATTAAAACCCTTGCTTGAAACGCCTACAACGGCGATGCTTTGGGGATTAAAAAATCTACCTAAATCTAAACTTGACGTGTGCAAATTAATTGCTTCCTGAATAATCTCCACGCTATATTTTCTCCTTAACCGGAATAGTCCATTTATATGTCCTCCTTATTCTGGATGTAGGGTTGTCCGGCGAAGACCACTTCAAATTTTTCACCTGACACAGAAATCGGGAAAATTAGCCATTTATGGGTGGGC
>JAFDDL010000670.1 GCA_019310865.1 Deltaproteobacteria bacterium
GTGTGGCCATCAGCAGCTTTACCCAGGCTCAGGTGAACAGCGGCGCTGTACAGTTCGTTCACAATGGTGACGAAATTGCGCCTAGCTATGCGGTGAGCGTTTCCGACGGAGGCTATACCGATGGGCCGGCTGCGGCAACAATCGTTTTTACCAATCAAAACGATGCGCCGAATCTGGTTAACAACACCCTCACCATCAGCGAAGGCGGTAGCGTCGTATTGTCCGATGCCAACCTGATGGGCTCTGATGTCGATACGGACGATGCAACCCTGATCTTTACCGCCCATAATCTCACCGGTGGACAATTTGAACTGGTGAGCAATCCGGGCGTGGCCATTGGCAGTTTTACCCAGGCCCAGGTGGATCGTGGTGAGGTGCAGTTTGTCCACGATGGTGGCGAGGCCCCGCCGAGCTATGAAGTGAGCGTTTCAGACGGAAGCCTCACCGACGGGCCGATTGCTGCGACGATCAACTATAACGCAGTCAACCAGGCCCCCGTTGCCCATGATGATAATTTCCGTGTTATGGAAGACAACACCATAACCATAACATTGGCCACGGAACTGCTTGGAAATGATACAGACCGGGATGGCAATAGCCTTTCCATGTCTAATTTTATGCAACCGTCTCACGGAAACCTGGCCGATAATGGTGATGGGACATTAACGTTTACACCGGATAGAAACTTCAATGGTACAGACAGCTTTACCTATACCATTTCGGACCAGGACGGCGGGAGTGCAACCGGGACTGCGATCATCGTTGTGACACCGGTCGGAGATACCCCGCAGGTCACGGATGCCTCTGCGAGACCCGGAGAGCAATCCGGGTTAATTTTCATTGAACAAAATGCAAACGATGGCTCAGAGGTGACCCATTTTAGAATATCCGGGATCACCAGCGGAACCCTTACCCTTGAAGATGGCGTCACGGAGGTTCATGATGGCGACTACATTACCGTTGCCCAGGGTAGGGGCGGGCTGCGATTTACTCCTGCTGGGAACAGCACAGCCGATGGGCAATTCAGCGTCGAATCGTCTGAAGACGGGGTGACTGCGGCCGGGCAAAGTGGTGTCGCCATATCGACCATTACATTATTGCCACCCGAATCACATGATTCCACACCGGATCCGGTTGAAAGCGAAGATATTGATCAGACCGAAGATGAGACAGTGGAACTTGTTGAAGATCTCGAAGTGATAGAAGAGGTTGTGGAAGATATCGAGGTCTTGAAAGAGACGCTTGAAACAACTGATATTCAAGGCAATGAAGAAGACACCCAAACAGATGAAACCCAAGAGGATTCCGGAGTGTTTGATACAACAAAGGATGCCCCGGGCACCGGCGATACCATAACCGAACAGGGTGATATATTAAAAGAAGGTGGTGACTTAACCGATAATACGCATTTCACTACGAAAATGCGCAAGATATTGCTCACAAAAGAAGGATTGCTAAAGCTTAAAACAAGCTTGGAAAATCAAGGTATCACAACCCTCACCCAGGCGGAATATGAATTTGTGCGAAAATCTCTGGAAGCCTTTGAAGAGGAGATCGGAACGGAAATCCGGTTGGGCAAGACGGTGCTGGGATCTGCCATGGCAACCTCGGTTGGCCTGTCTGCAGGCTATGTGCTCTGGATGCTCAAGGGCGGCTCTCTGCTGGCTTCGGTTCTGTCTTCACTGCCCGCCTGGCAACTCGCGGACCCATTGGCAATATTGACGGGAACAAAGGACGATGATGAAGACGATGATGAATCCCTGGAAACCATCCTTGACGAGGGTGCCGGGCAAAAGCCGGACAGGAAAGATGAGGATTCAGATCGTGATAAAAAAGATAGTGATTGAGTAAGGGGTTAAAAATGATAAAAATAAATCCGAAAGCACGTATCTGTATGGGGTTGGTTGGCATCATGACCAGTCTTGTCATGCTGGCTTTTTTCCTCAATGTGATTCCCGACCGGGACAGTGCCGTCAAAGAGGGTCGTGCCAAGCTGGCGGAAACCATTGCGATTTACAGTGCCGCATTGGTTAAGTCGGCCCAAAGCAAGCGCTTGTCGGGCGACTTCAATCTTCTGGTGGAAAGGAACCAACACTTGCTATCCCTGGGCCTGCGACGTGAGAATGGGAATGTTACGGTGTCCACCGGGGATCATATCGACCAGTGGAAACAGATGACGGGCGAATACTCAAAAGACTCACAGGTCAGGGTACCCTTGTGGGCCGGTGATCGCAAGTGGGGTCAACTCGAGCTTCGTTTCAAGCCCATTGCCGGTGAAGGTGCCTGGGGCGGGCCATTGAAAAATCCAATGGTTCAGGTGGTTCTGTTTTTGGGGCTGGCCGGCTTTCTTATTTACTACTACTACCTTGGAAAGGTGCTTCGCCAGTTGGATCCCTCCCAGGCGATCCCCGGTAGGGTGAGATCGGCTCTGGACACAATGGCAGAGGGGCTTCTCATTCTCGATCGTAGGGAGCAAATCGTCCTTGCCAATGAAGCCTTTTCAGCCATGATCGGCAAACCATCAGACGATTTGCTCGGCTACCGGGCCGGGGAACTACCCTGGATGGACACGAAAGGTGAAAAAATTAAAAAGTCCCGGCGGCCCTGGATTCGGGCGCTGGAAAAGGGCAAGGTGCATAAAGACAGCATCATTCGGCTGCAGCTTTCTGACAGCGGATACCGAACGTTTAAAACAAACTGTT
>JAFDDL010000671.1 GCA_019310865.1 Deltaproteobacteria bacterium
CCTTCGGCGTCCGGCAGTTTGCGAAGCTGCTGTTTGCGGTATTGATCCATGGTAAAGTCAAAATACTCACCCAGATCCATTCGCTTTGCCAGTTCTTTGACAATCCAGAACACCGGTTTCGACTCGAATAGGGCCGGTACCACCGGGTCCCGGGTTACCACGCAGGCACAGGCCGAAGATCCCTGAAGTCCCGAGGCCGGATCCTGCCGTTCCAGGTAGCTGGGTGCCGGCAGCACCAGATCCGACACCCAGGCCGTGTCGCTCATGGTGATGTCCACCGTGATCATAAAATCGAGTTTGTCGATCATCGCCAGGGTCTTTTGCCGGTTGGCTTGAGATTGCATGGGGTTGAACTTGTAGACAAACCACCCCTTCATCGGATAGGGATTTTCTTCGATGATGGCATCGCGCACATGTTTAAAGGAGCCTTCCTCCTCGAACATGAGATGTGCCCGGCCATGATCGATCCGATCGTCCGGGTTGTCTTCGTAAAATGGTGCGTCGGGTGTTTGTGGCGATGACAGGCCTACCTGCCGGGCTGCCAGCAGGCCACCGGGCTGGTCCCAATTGCCCAGCAGGGCATTGACGATTGCCATGGCCCGGCGGATCTGGGTGGAATTGGTGTAATCGGAAGTGCGCCGCCCCGGATAAACCATGGCGGCCGGTGCGGCATCGGCCATCTCCCGGGCGATCCGGCGAATATCATCCGCGGGTATGTCGCATTCGTGCTCTGCCCACTCGGGTGAATAGGGTTTGACATGCTCGGCCAACTGGGGCAGGCCGTAAAGGCGTTGTTCCACGTAAGTCGAATCGTATCGTTTCTCCGCGATGATCACATGGGCCAGCGCGAGAAAAAAGGCCATATCGGTACCCGGCCGGATGGGATACCATTTGTCGGCCAGACCGGCTGTTTTGGTATACCGTGGATCGAGAACCACCAGCTTGCAGCCACGTTTCCGAGCGGTCATCAGATCGATACTGTCCGGTGTGATGAGCGCCTCGAATCGGTTGGCCCCGGCCATTAGGATATATTTGGAATGGAGCACATCGGCAAATGGCACCTCTCCGAAGGTGTCCAGATAGGCCCGATTCCGGCTTAGAAGGCAGGCCGATTCATGGGTTGTCACGTTGTAAGAGCCGAATACCTCGGCAAAATGGTGAACAAAGGTCGACTGCATGTCCGAACCGGGGGTGAAGAGCACGCCGCACCGGGTGTATTTTTCGGCGATAGCGGAAAGCTTTTCAGCCGCCAGGTCCAGGGCTTCGTCCCAACCGATTCGCTTCCAGCGACCCTCTCCGCGGGCACCCTGGCGAAGCAGGGGATATTTGAGTCGATCCGGATCGTAGAGTTGCTTGATGCCGGCATTTCCGCGCGCACAGAGCATGGCGCGGGATTTTAAAAAGTTCGGATTCGGGTCGAGTTTGGTGACCACCCCGTTTTCCACCTTGGCCACCAGACCGCATTTATTCAGACAGACACCGCATACCGAGTAATGTTGCGTCTGCCCGGCACCGGCACCAGCGTTCGTATTTTTATCAGGCACAAGGGCGTGGAGAACCGGAGAACGGCCCCCAGCGGCAGTGGCTGCGGTGGCCGCTCCGGTCCATTTTAAAAAATTTCGACGGGAGATCGGTGTATCGAATCCGGATGCCATAAAAGACTCCTTGTTCGGCCTATTTACATTTCGCAGGCGAGGGTGAATCGAACGCAAATTTGTGGACATATGTAAAGACATCAAGACGTTCTGATTCGGACATTTTTTCCCATTCCGTGTTGCAGGAATATTCGGCGACCTTTTCCGGTTTAAAGGCTCGTTCCCATTGGGCCTGGGTTTTGCTGTCCGGGCTCAGGGCGGTGGCTGTGGCGCCGTCCTTGTGACAGGTCCGGCAGGTTTTCCGGAACAAATATTTCCCCTTTCGGCTATTGCCGTAGTCAACGGCCAGGGCGGTGGATATGAATCCGAACAGGACAAAAAACGAAACAAATGCAAATGCCATTTTTTTCATAACAGGTTCCTCACTGGGTAAATGATCGGCTGGCGTTCATGTTCTGAACGCCAGCCATTTGGTTAATATCTCAATGTTGCCGACAAATAGGCGCTCCATACTTTGTCCACCACTGGAAACAGGGTGTCAAAAGCGGTGGCGTCATCGATCTTGACCGGTTTTCCCAGCGGGTTGCCGCTGCCGGTGTATTCAAAATCATATAACTGAGCGCCGAATTTCAGGAAGAAATTTTGACCAAAAACCGGCTGAATGTAGTAGGCTTCAAAGACCTGGCCGCGGGTTGCCAGTTTGCTGGAAATCAGGGAATCTTCGGCGCCGGTGAAATTAAACCAGTACTGACTTCCCCAGTTGTATTCCAGGCCCAGACGCGCGTTTTTAGGCATGGGGAAAATGGCGCCGGCATAGATGCTGTAGCCGTCTTCCTCCTTGAGCCGGCCGTTGGAACTGAGCAGACCGTACCCAAGAAGGCTGAAAAACGGATTCCGGGATATGCCGGACGGATCGGTATGGTTCCAGGCCAGCGACAGGAACAGATCGATGTCCATGTCAAAGCGCTCCATGAGATTGGTGCGCAGCAGCAGCGTTGCCGCGTCCCAGTCGCCTATATTGGCGGTGGGTTCCATCCGGCTGATAAAGGCGCCGCTGTTGGGGGAGAAATAATACTCGGGCGTGCCGTCAAAGTTCTG
>JAFDDL010000672.1 GCA_019310865.1 Deltaproteobacteria bacterium
CGTACCCCTTACGATACCGAGCCCGTAAGATCCCGCAAGCACGGGGCCCCAGATTCACTGATTTACCGTCGGGTTGAACATCCAGAATTCGAACAATCCAATCGGTATCCAGGCCATCGCTGGCGGCATACAGCTCCACCGACACCGGACCTGATATTTCAACTGTCGCGTCCAATGCGTCGGTGGTGTAAACCAGCACATCTTCGCGTCGCTCCACAGACCGCAGATCCGTGCCGGAAAAAGAGTCGGACGGACTCGCAGGTGGGCCGAAATGGGAGGGAGCCGGCGCCTTGGGGTCAAAATCATACTGATCTGTGGGCTCCTCGTCCGGCACTTCCCAGGACAGGCGGCCATCGCCGTTTAACGTATTGGCATTACCGCGGCTGTGAAGATAGAGACGCTTTTCGCCCATGGCCTTTGGCGGATATTGGTCGTACTCCCGCCACTCATTGCGGCCGGTCACATAGATGCGCGCCGTGGGCTGGTCGAATGCGGGCACAGTCTGCTTGAGGTAATGGTCGAAAAAGCGTTTGTGCAAAGCGAAATGATCCAGCACCGACTCGGGACCAAAGGTCATATCCCCCAAGGTCGTGGCGCCACCAAAGAAGGTTTGTACATGATCCCAGGGGCCTGCCACCAGGTATTGGCGGTCCCGGGCCGGTGAGAATTGCCGCATGTGGTTCCAGTAATGCATGGCTCCGGGCTGATCGCCGTCGAACCACCCGGTGACGTGAAGAACCGGCAGATCAATATCGCTAAAGTCCTCTGCAAGCAGGGTGATCTTGCGCCATTCGTCGTTAAAGGTACTGTTTTCCAGGAATTTTTTAAACAGGGGCATCCGCCGGCCAAAGGCCTCATCCTGGGTTATCAAGGGACGGTGGGCATTGACATCGGCCATATCCACATAGCTTGCAAGGTAATCCTGTTCCAGCTTACCCGAGGTTTTGTTAAGCCAGTGGAGTGCCCACTCCATCATCCAGGCGCCGCCGCCATATGGGATTTCATCCATGTACAACCCACTGGGGGCGGTTGAAACCAGGCATTTCAAATGGGGCGGTTTACGGCCGGCAGCGAGCCACTGAACGGCACCCAGATAAGAAACCCCCATCATGCCCACCCGGCCGTCTGACCAGGACTGCTCGGCCAACCATTCAATGCTGTCGTAGCCGTCTTCGGCATCGGCCCAGTAAAACTGGAACTCACCCTCGGAATCACCGCGTCCTCGCACATCCTGCATGACCACCGCATAGCCTTGGGATGCCAGAAAGCGGATAAAGGTCTCCCGGCCCTGATAGGGGGTGAGGTCCTGATTCTTTAGGTAAGGCGTGCGGATCAGAATGACCGGATATCGGCCCGTCGGCTTGGGCAGGATAACATCCGCAGACAGGGTAATACCGTCGCGCATGGGAATGCGAACATCGAACAGGACACGGATTGGAAGCGGGATCTGATCGGACGATTGTCGAGTTACCATATCACTAAACCCTGTATAGAAAGCTAAACTCGGATATGCTATCCGAACGGATGCTCATCGAGCGGCCATACCGATCCCGTATTCAAAATCCTCAAACGCAGTCGGAATCGGGCAGAATGTGGTGGTTTCCGTGGCCATCATGGCAGTGAATACTTTCATGGGGCCTCCTTCTTTCAAGAGCCTCATCGCGGTATAATCGGAAGTTGAAGGGTTGACCATCCTGCCCCCCGGTGCACCCGAATGGTGGGGATAATGTTGTCTTCTGCCTTCGGATCATTTGCCGGACTCAGTTTGGGGTGGAGCTGGAAATCGGGCCAGTTGGCCCCAGTAATCGCCAGACGTATTCGATGCCCCTTTTTAAACACCCAGGAGGTCGGCAGCAGATCGATCACCAGTTCGACAATCCGGCCGTCTGCCAGCACATCCTCCTGCCATTGGGCTTTTTCATAGCCGTGCCAGGGTAGCTTGGGCAGCACATCGATGCCACGATCGGTAATCTGGTTGTTATCTTGAAGCGCGGCCCAACCCGCCCGAAGCTGCCCCTCGGTTACCATCAACGGCCGACCGGTCTCATCCACATCCTCGAGGAAAACGTAAAAATCGCCATCGTCAGCGGTGGAAGATACCCATAGATTTACGATTGGGTGGCCTGTCACCTCGGTGTCTTCAACGAGCGGGGCCGATGTATAGCAAGGGCTTTTTTCGTCCTGCCCTACCATATCCGGTAATCCCACCGGTGGGATGCTGTTCAATCCGGTCCAGCGACTGGAGTAATTCGTGCCATAGCGACGGTCCTGGTTGAGGTCCACCGTGTAGGCATCAATGCCTGAGCTTTCGGCCGTATCCGCAAGAGTGTTGTTTTCGGTAAGATGAAGCGTACGAAGGGTCTGCCGGGCAAGGGGCCATTCGTTTTCCAGACGCCAACCGTCACCGTGCATGTTATAAATCAGCACAGGAGGCTGCTTGTCGATGCCGTTATCGATCCCCTTGAGATAGTAGTCAAAAAAACGCAGACGTTCCGTGACCATATCCGGTATGATCGCACCGAATTCGTCATAGATGAATCCATTGATAAGATCATGAAACCCGGGAAATACAATGATTCGGCTCGGATTGGTGGATGCCAATGTGGCATAAATTTCAAACGTACCCCGGATAAAGCCGTCGAACCAGCCACCGATGTTGTAAACAGCGATATCGGTCTCGGCGATGGCCGGAA
>JAFDDL010000673.1 GCA_019310865.1 Deltaproteobacteria bacterium
ATCTTCATCGTTATGGCCCTCACAGACGCAAAATTAAAAGCCAGGGGCGGCATAACGGCCTTTGTGGTGGAAAAAGGCGCACCGGGCCTGTCCATTGGAAATCACCACCATACCATGGGGATGAGAGGCTCCCAGAAAAGCGAAGTGATCTTCACGGACACCCCCGTGCCCGAAGAAAACATCATCGGGCCGGTGGGCGGTGGATTTACCATTGCCTTGAATACCATCGACGACGGCCGCTTGGGGATTGCAGCGGGGTCCGTTGGTATGGCGGACAAGCTTTTTGAGCTGTGCGCCGAATATGCCCAAAACACCGTTTATAACAGCAAGCCCCTTTCGACCCGCCAGGCCATCCAGTGGCATTTGGCAGACATGGCCACGGAAATATACGCCGGACGGACCATGCTTTATACCACCGCGGCCAGGCTGGACAAGGGTGATGTTTTGCCCATGGAGGTGGCCATGTGCAAGATGTTTTGCTCGGAGATGGTCAACCGAAACGTCGAACGGGCCCTGGAGATATTCGGTAGCGAGGGGTATGCCGGAAAGTCCCAGGTGGAAAGAATATGCAGGGATGCTCGCATATTTAAGATCTATGAAGGTACAGCAGAGATACACCGTATCATCATCAGCAGGAGCTTGTTAAGGGGCAACAGACCTTTTTAAGAAGCGGTACGTAAAACCCCATTATTTTTATTTAGGGTTCGCGCAGAAATCAATTCACAATTTTCGGAGTCTTCGCTTTCCTGCGCGAGCCTGAAAAACCCATTATTTTTATTTAGGAGCGGCATATGCAGTTTCAACTGACCGATGAACAAAGAGACATCCAAATGGCGGTATCGGAATTTGTCAGGGTAGAATTTGACGACGACGATATTTTGGACATGATTCAAAACAAGCGGTTTCCCACCAAACTCATTAAAATAGCCGGTCGGACCGATTTGATCGGACCCCATTTTCCCGAGGCCTATGGCGGGGTGGACTACGGGTTGATGGAAAAGGTACTGATCATTGAGGGATTGTGCCGGGGGGATTCGAGCCTGGGCGTTGCATTGGGCTTCGCGGACGTGGGGTCTGAACTGATCTGCAAATACGGTAGTGAAGACCAGAGGGAAAAATACTTGAAACCCCTTGCGCAGGGGAAAACGATCTTCGCAGCAGTTTATCCGGGTTTTGACGGTGCCGATGAAAACAATTCGGTCCAGTATCTGGATAAGGATGAATGCAGTGGGCTTGAATTAAACGGCCGCTGTGAGCGGGTTCATAACGCCATGAATGCCGATTATTTCCTTGTCCCATGCGTCCCTTCGTCTGACCGGCATGCAGTGATTGCAGTTGTCAATGCCAAAACCCGGGGCGTTTCCGTTATAGACGGCGGTGAAAAGCTCGGATTGGCCATGATGCCCTGGGGACGGGTCGTTTTAGACAATGTTGTCGCAGACAGCCAAGATGTTTTGGGTCAAGGCCAACAAAGCGATGCGGTTTTTTCGGACGTTTCTGAAAATATCATGTTTCGAATCGGCGCAGCGCTGTTGGGGTGTGCCCAGGGTGCATTTGACGCGGCTTTGGTCTACAGCAATCAGCGGGAGCAATTTGGGCGAAAAATTAATGCATTTCAGGCAATCCGGCACAAGCTTGTGGAAATGTATCGGAGACTGCAGGCGGCACGTGCGCTTTTGTATTGCGCCGCGGCCGCCCATGACAATGGGGCGGTGGAATTGCATGACGCCGTGGCGGCCAAGCTGACCGTCGAGGACGCCGCCCTATTTATTACCGACGAGTCTTTGCAGATCCATGGCGGCGCCGGATATATGATCGAGACACCCATCGAGCATTTTTTTAGAGATGTCAGGGTGCTTCGGGCCTTTGCCGGAAGACAAACCTTTCAACGGGACCAAATCGCCCGATGCGTTATCGACAATTAACCCCAGTGTCATCCATCGGCGTTGCGGCGTCATTGGCCCAGTTCCAATAGTGCAAGCGGTAAGGGAATGGCCGGGATGCCGTGGATAGTACTTTTCTGATTCAATCGGGTTAGAATCAATCCGTTGGTGTATTTTGTGATTTGTGCCACCTGCTTCGGGCGAAGTTGCCCTGTCCACTTTACTTCAACCGGCCAAAACCGGTTTTTTCGCACATAGGCAATGTCCACTTCTCCATAATAATATGTTCACCATGCATTGAATAAGTTTATTCATTCACTATTATCTAAATATAATTCTTTTGTCAATTAGTTCTGGATCCCCGAACGGAAGCGCGTCCGTCCAGTAATTCCGGGGAAAGTTGATCCGATCTATCGAAAATGTTCGTGGAATAAATTGACAAATTTAGCTGGGATATGGTAATCCCATTCGGTACCTTTCCCGGTAAGGTTAAGGTGAGGTCATCGGTTGTAAAAGTATGAACTGGGCTGGTCACAATCTGCCCGATACTCAGGAGTTTTAATATGTTGAAAAAGAGTCCATTGTAACATGAATAATAAATTGGATGTGTTGTCCGGGAAGACGCTCTCGGTTTTTTTCTATTACGCCGTCCCGTCTATTTTCGGCATGCTGGCCATGTCGTCGGCCGCCGTTATCGATGCGGCATTTTTAGGAAACTATGCCGGCATAACGGCATTGGCGGCTGTCAATTTGACTTTTCCCTTTTGGGCATTGCTGGGTGGAATCGAAATCATGCTTGCCAC
>JAFDDL010000079.1 GCA_019310865.1 Deltaproteobacteria bacterium
GAACAACCTGGACGCCAAGGACCTGGATGATGTGATGGTCGGCTGTTCCTTCCCCGAGGCGGAACAGGGGGTGAATATCGGACGGATCGCCGCCAAACTGGCCGGGTTCCCCGATGAGGTCAGCGGGGCCACCATCAACCGGTTCTGCTCATCGGGCCTGGAGGCCATTGCCATTTCCGCCATGCGGGTCATGTCGGGCTGGGCCGATATCACCATCGGCGGGGGGGTGGAATCCATGAGCACCGTGCCCATGGGCGGTAATATACCGAGCCCGCATCCGGAACTGACCAAAGAATCTTCGGATCTCTACATGTCCATGGGTCTTACGGCGGAAAACGTGGCCAACCGTTACAATATCTCCCGGGAAGCCCAGGATGAGTTCGCTTATGGATCTCAAATGAAGGCGGCCCAAGCGCAAAAAAACAAGCTTTTCACGGAAATAATCCCGACGCCGGCGACGACGTTCGTTCAGCAGGAAAACGGTACCTATAAAAAAGAGACCTTCCTGCAGGATTTTGACGACGGCGTCCGGGCGGAAACCACCCAGGAGGGGCTGGGCAGCTTGAACCCGGCGTTTTCCCTTGGCGGCAGCGTGACGGCGGGCAACGCTTCCCAGATGACCGATGGCGCCGCCGCCACCGTCATTGTCAGCCAGGAGAAGGTCAACGCGTTGGGCTTGGCTCCCATAGTGAAGTTAAAAGGGTACGTTGTGACCGGCTGCCGGCCGGACGAGATGGGCGTCGGTCCCAAGTACGCCATCCCCAAGCTGCTGAAAACAACCGGCATGGACCTGAAAGATATCGGCCTGTTCGAGCTCAACGAGGCCTTTGCATCCCAGGCCCTCTACTGCGCCAATGACCTGGGTATTGACCTGTCCAAGGTAAATGTCAACGGCGGCGCCATCGCATTGGGCCACCCCTTAGGATGCACCGGCGCCAAGCTGTGCGCAACCCTGTTGGCCAATATGAAGCGACTGGGGGTACGGTACGGCGTCGAGTCCATGTGCATCGGCGGCGGTATGGGCGCAGCGGCCCTTTTTGAATTATGTGAGTAATTTGATCCTGCGAAAAGCAATGTCCGTTCACCATTGCAGCCACAATGGTGAACGGAAGAAAATCAGGACGATTTACAGTAGACAATAAAAGGGAAAGGAAGGCGATAAAATGACTTATGAAGATAAACCCTGGCTTTCCCAGTATGAGGACGGCGTACCGGAACAGGTGGACTATAAAGAAATCTGTCTGCCCGAATTCCTGGAAGGGTCTGCACGGAAGTTTCCGAATAAAATGGCGCTTTGCTTCCAGGGATACCGGATCACATACGCCCAACTCAGCGAGATGGTCAATCGCCTGGCAACCTGGCTGAGCGAATCGGGAATCGGGAAAGGCGATGCCGTTGCCGTTTTGCTGCCCAATACGATTCCGTGTGTCGCAAGTTGCTATGCCATTTTGAAACTCGGCGCCATCGCCGTGATGAACAATCCCTTGTATTCCGACCGTGAATTGGCGCACCAGTTCAACGACTCCGAATCGAAGGTGCTGATAACCATTGATCTGCTTGGCAACCGCATGATCGATCTTCGGCCCAAGACATCTATCCGACGGATTGTAGTCACATCCATTGGTAATTACCTGCCCTTTCCGAAAAACCTCTTGTTTCCGCTTATGGGGAAGAAAAAGGGGATGGCAGCAGCGGTAAAGCCCGCTGAAGATGTGTTTGAATGGAAAAAGTTATTGGCGAAGACACCACCCACGCCGCCGAAGGTTGAACTTTCTTTTGAAGACATGGCCATGTACCAGTACACCGGCGGCACCACCGGTGTCGCCAAAGGCGTCATGCTCACACACGGGAATCTGAGCAAGCAGGTTCAACATCTTTCGGCCTGGTTTCCCAAATTAGGCAGTTCGGAAGTCATGTTGGGGGCCTTACCGTTTTTCCATTCATTCGGACTCACGACCGCCATGAACATGGCAATTTACAATGGTTGGAGCAATATTCTGGTGCCAAAGCCACAAGCGCCGCAACTCATTGAAGCGATCTCCAAATATAAACCGACCTTTGCGCCCCTGGTTCCCACCATGTTTATCGGAATGCTGGAACATCCGGATATTGATACGGCCGATCTCACCTCCATCAAGGGATGTTTTTCCGGAAGCGCGCCACTCCCCGTGGAAGTAATCAAAGCGTTTGAAAAGAAAACGGGCGCCGTTATTGTCGAAGGCTTCGGCATGACCGAATCCTCACCGGTTACCCATATCAATCCCTTTGGAGACGGATTGCGCAAAGCAGGAAGTGTGGGCATTCCCGTTCCGGACACCGACGCCAAGATTGTGGATATAGAAAACGGAAGGACGGCGGTCCCGGTTGGGGAAACCGGCGAACTCCTCGTCCGGGGCCCCCAGGTGATGAAGGGTTATCGGAACAGGCCGGAGGCAACCGCCGAAGCCCTTGTCGACGGCTGGCTCTATACCGGTGATATCGCCAAAATGGACTCGGACGGTTATTTCTACATTGTAGAGCGAAAAAAAGACATGATCATTTCCGGCGGATTCAATATTTATCCCCGGGAAATCGAAGAAATCTTTTTTGAGAATCCGAAGGTTCTGGAAGTATCCGTCATTGGTATCCCACACCCGAAACGCGGTGAATCCGTAAAGGTCTTTGTGGTACTGAAAGCAAACCAAACGGCAACAGAAGAAGAATTAATTGCCTACTGCCAAAACAAGCTGGCCAAATACAAATGGCCCACCGAAATCGAATTTAGACCGGAGTTGCCCAAAAGCAATATCGGCAAGGTATTGAAAAAGGACCTGCGATGAAACAATAAACCGTTGGAGGATCGTCATGAAAAAAATCGTTCTTTGGATTGTGGCCGTTGTGCTGGTGGTTGGTGTCAGCGCCGGGTGGTATGTGCACCATAAAATCAGCTCGCGGATCATCCGCATGACGCCTGAATTCATTGAAGAATTGAACCAGGCCGTTGCCGCCCAGGATGAGACATCCTTTAAAATACCGGAACCCCGGCAACGGACCGCCCAGGCGCCGAACCCACTCAAGAACGCCTATTTCGGCGATCTCCATGTTCACACGGCCCTGTCTTTCGACGCCTACCTGTATGGAACCCGCGTCAACCTGGACGAGGCTTACCGGTTCGCAAACGGCGAAATGGTCAAAAATGCTGCTGGAGAACCCATGCAGCTGACAGTGCCCATGGATTTCGTGGCGATGACCGATCATGCGGAGAGCTTCGGACTCTTTGAAATATGCGCGGAAAAAAATCTTACGGAAACCCAGATAGACTTCTGTAATCAGTTTGATCGGCCATCCTATAATTTTTTCATGAGGTTAAGAAAAGGAGGAACAAAACGGCCCCCCAAACGCGAAGCAGATCTATGCGGTGATGACGGCGTCATCTGTTTTGAACGGGGTAAAGACACCTGGGCAACAATCCAAAACGCAGCAGATAAATATAACCAACCCGGTGTATTCACCGCATTCCATGCGTATGAATATTCACCCGTACTGCCAAAAAAAGGTATGCTCCACCGTAATGTTATTTTTAAAACCCAAACCGTGCCCGACGTCGCGTTTTCTGCCTATGATGCGCTTTCCGTTCTGGATTTGTGGCGTTCATTGGAAGAGACCTGCACGGGGGATTGCGATTTTCTCACGATTCCCCACAACATGAACACAAGCTGGGGGCTGGCTTACGCCGATGAAACCATCGACGGTGATCCGTATACCACTGAAGACTGGGCCCTGCGGGGTCGTTCGGAACCGCTGGCCGAAATTTTTCAGGTCAAAGGATCATCGGAAGCCGCCTTCGGTGTCGGCGCCACGGATGAAGAATGCGCTTTTGAGCAATTTTTCCCCCCTTGCGAAGAAGGCGAAACTGATAATTGCATCAGCCTAACGTCCCTGGCACGGGGAGGCCTGAAACGCGGTTTGGAACTGGAAGAGGCGCTGGGTTTCAACCCGTTGCGGTTTGGTTTCATCGGGTCCACGGACAACCATAATGGAAACGCGGGGGATACGGAAGAATGGGACTTCCGGGGTCACAACGGTCTCTATGGCGCGCCTGCCAAAAAACGAATGAATCTACCCAAATTCGCTAAAATAAGAAACCCCGGCGGCCTCGCCGCCATCTGGGCGGAAGAAAATACCCGGGAAGCCCTGTTCGACAGCATGGAAAAACGCGAAACCTATGCCACCAGCGGAACCCGAATCCGGCTGCGTTTCTTTGCCGGGTGGGAACTAAACGATGCGCTCCTGGCCGGTTCGGATATGATCGCAAAAGCTTATGAAACGGGTGTTCCCATGGGCGGCGTCCTGAATCAGCCCGAAAGATACGGTAACCCGAAATTTCTCGTCTGGGCAATCAAGGATCCGGACGGCGCAAACCTCTCGTGCATCCAAATGATCAAAGGGTGGATTGAAAACGGCGAGCGCCGGGAAAAAGTATTCGATATCGCCTGCTCCGACGGATTGACGCCGGACACCGAATCCGGCCGGTGCCCGGACAACGGCGCCCGGGTGGATATGAGCACCTGTGATGTGACGGACGAGACGGGCGCAGCCGAGTTAAAGTTTATGTGGCAAGACGATGATTTCAATCCGGAGCAGCTTGCCTTCTACTATGTGCGGGTGCTTCAGAATCCGACCTGTCGCTGGTCGACTTATGATGCCCTTCGCTTGGGACAACCGCCGCGAACCGATGTGCCGGAAACGGTGCGGGAGCGGGCCTGGTCGTCACCGATCTGGTATGTCCCGAAAGCGCAGAATTCAACTCAATAAATTCTTTGATGAAATGATAATATTGGAGGTTTCATTATGAAAGACAATCAAGGAAAATTAACCCGTCGAGAATTTATCCAGACTAGCGCCATGGGTGCTGCCGGATTGGCCATGGGAGGCGGCATGGCAGGATGTTCTAAAGGGCCTTCTCAACCGTTACCGACCCTTGTCCCCCTGTCAGGCAGGCCCCAATTGGACCCTTCAGAAAGACCCAATATCATTCTCCTGTTCTCGGATCAGCACCGATATGACGCCATGGGGTGCATGGGAAACCCGGTCATCCAGACCCCCAACTTGGACGGTTTGGCCGCCCGGGGCGTGAATTTGACAAACACCCACTGTGCCGCACCGATCTGCCAGCCCTCGAGGGCATCGATATTGACGGGCCTCTATCCGCATCAGCATGGGGTTACTTACAATGTAAGAGATGAGCTTGATCCCAATTTCCCGACAATGCCCAGACAGCTTCAGAAGACCGGGTACAAAACGGCCATTATCGGCAAAACACATTACTGGAATATAAGGGGAAAAGACTCGGTCGGGTTTTCCCTGTTGAAATGGGGCATTGATGTGCGCGAAAAGGAAGATTACATTCGACATTTTGGATTCGACGACGTCATCGAAGAGTTCGATCTATATGTCCACGCCTATAAGAAAGCGCATATCTACACTCGGTATTCGGATTATCTCAAGGAAAGGGGTTCGCTGGAAAAGTATAAAAAGCAGATCCAGAGTGTATGGCGGAAATCAGCAACTTATTGGGACGGACGGACAAGCGTGCTGTCCCAGGAGGAAAACCTGACGAGCTTCACCACCCGAGAGGCAACAAACTGGATAAAACAGCAGGACCAGGGGCGCCCCTTTTTCCTCAATGTCGGGTATGTGGCCCCCCATGTCCCCCTCATCTCTGATCCGATCTGGGCCGATTACTACAAAGACAAGGAAATCCCACTGGGTAACCAGGACTTTCCCGAAAAACCGAACGAAATCTGGGGGAAATGGCTGGACCGGGAATATAAAAACAGCAACACCCATATGTTGACCCGAGACTATCTGATGAATTCAGCGCGGCATTATTACGGAATGGTTTCTTTAATCGATCAGGGCATCGGCGATATCGTAAAAACACTGGAAGAACAAGGTGTTGCAGACAATACCTGGATTTTATATTCCTCTGATCACGGAGAGATGCTAGGCGACCACAAATTGATGGGGAAAACCGTGTTTTATAAGCCATCGGTTCAGGTACCCAATATCATTACGCCCCCCAAGGGCATGCCGGCGAAAACGGTCGACGCGCCGATTGAAGGTGTCGATATACCGGCGACGATTCTGGATATCGCAGGCGCCGAAAAGCTCCCGAAGTCATCCGGTCAGTCCCTGCTGCCGATTGTGAAGGGGGAAGCACCGAAAAAGGAAGTCGCCTTCAGTGAGGTGGGGCCAACGATCGATGAAAAGGTCAGACTTTTTGTCAGCGCCGCAACCGAAAGATACCGATTGACCTATGAGACGACAACCCAGTCGCCCTGCGAGCTTTTCGACCTGCAGGAGGATCCGGGTGAACTGACCAACCGGATAAACGATCCTGCGGTTAGAAAAATTCGCGACGACATGATCAGTGATCTGATACTGCCCCATATGAGCGACTAAAAGGAGATACTTATGAAAAAGATGATTATCATGGCAATTTGTCTTGCCATAATTCCCTCAATGGTGCTTGCCTTTCCCAGTGTGTATCCAACCGGCACCCTCATTTACAAACCGGAAAAGTGCTGGAATGGATATAATTTAATTGGTCCAAGCTGGTGGGGTGATGCAAGCACTTATCTGGTGGACATGAACGGCAACATCGTAAAAGAGTGGAAGGGTCTTATAGGCCATTCGGCAAAAATGCTTCCAAACGGACATATCATGGGCCAGTATGGGAGCATAAAGAAGGCGTATGCCCACCAGCTGGACTGGGACGGCAATATCGTCTGGAGTTATAAGGGCGCTTATATGAGTCACGATATGAATAAGGAAAGTTTCCCCGCCGGCTACTACTCCCCGGCGTCCAAGCCCACGCTGACGGGTGGTAGGGTCTTGCTGAACGCACAGTTTCAGGGCAAAAAGGGGGTGAGAATCTGGCCAAAAGTCATGAAGGGGGCACCGACCCAGGGAAACTTTATTCTGGAATTGGACTGGGACGGAAATATTCTCTGGGAATGGAATATTAACGACCATTTTGATGAATTGGGATTCAGTCCGACTGCCAAGGAAGCCATCCAGGAATCCTATAAACAGAGTTATTATTATCAAAAAGGGTATATCAATTACGTTGACTGGGCACACATCAACACCATGTCCTGGGTCGGCCCGAATAAATGGTACGATCAAGGTGATGAACGATTTCATCCCGACAACGTTCTCTGGGCGTCCCGGCAGACCAGTATCATCGCGATTACGAGCCGGAAAACCGGCAAGATTGTCTGGCAAATCGGTCCGGATTATGGTTCTAATCCGAAGCTAAGGAAGATGGGTCCGATCATTGGCTCCCATGGCGGGCACATTATCCCCAAGGGCCTTCGGGGAGCCGGAAACCTCCTGGTCTTTGACAACGGCGGACAATCCGTGTATGGCACCCCCGTCCCGGGTGCCCTCCATGGAAAAGGTATTGCCCGGCGGCATTATTCACGGATTTTAGAAATTAATCCCGTTACCCTCGAGGTGGTGTGGGAATACACGGCCCAAAAAGCCAAACATGGTACAAAGAGGACGGCCCATCAGTTCTTCAGCCCCTATCAGAGCAACGTCCAGAGACTTCCCAATGGCAACACCTTTATTACCGAGGCGTCTTATGGCCGACTCTTCGAACTCACACCGGATTTTGAGATCGTCTGGGAGTTTGTCGACCCCAAGTGGCGACAACCAGGTGATGAGAATCCCGTATTCCGTGGCTACCGGGTGCCTTACGAGTGGGTGCCGCAGCTAACGAAACCGGTAGAAAAGGCTGTGACACCACCGTCAATGAAAAATTTTCAATTTGAGGCTCGGGGAAAAGAGGTGGCAAAGCCAATTTTGGCCCCATGATTAATTTAAGAAGGGAGATGCGAACCATGCAAATAAAATATCTATCCAGGGTAATTACAATTGGATTAATCTTTGGATTGTCGGTAATTGTATCCAATCCATTAACAGCATTGGGAGAAGAACAGCCCGGAATCAATTTAAACACGGCCTCATCTTTTAAACTGGTAAAAATTCCTGTCATTTCGATTGAACTTTCAGCCAGTATTGTTAATCACCGATCCAAATACGGCCCATTTAAGACTCCCGAAGATCTGCTCAAGGTTCCCGGTATGACTCAGGAAATTCTTGAGGAAATTCATCCGCAGGTCGATCAGAATGGTGATTTGATCTCTACGTCCGCTGCGGGGATAGAGCTGGATGAAACGATGGTAATTCCGCATTATTGAGTTGAATCACAATCCAGGGAGGGATTTAATCCTTAATCCCCTTTTTCTTGTCCTTTTGATTGGAGTGCTTATATAGTTTTTCAGGAAATTAAGGCTCATAAAAAATGAAAATGCAATCTCTATTGACTCTTTGTTGCCTGCTCGTATTTGGAGATGTCTACGCCCAGCGGGACTTTTCTGATTCCGATATCACAAAAGTAGTGATGCTTGGCACGGGTACCCCAAACCCCTCACCATTTCAATCGGGCTGTTCGGTGGCAATTGTGGTAAATGATACACCATATATTGTCGATTTTGGTCCTGGCTTGATTCGTCGGGCTGCAGCTATGTCGCCACGTTATGGCGGAAAAATTAAAGGTCTGTATGTCAGAAAAATTAAGCGGGCGTTTCTTACGCATTTGCATTCAGACCATACGACGGGTTACCCTGATTTAATTCTTACACCCTGGGTAATGGGAAGAGATGAACCATTGGAAGTTTATGGGCCGGAAGGTATCAATAACATGACCACAAATATCCTGAAAGCTTATGGAGACGATATTCGCTATCGCTTGTATAGTGATGAACCGGCGAATAACCAGGGCTGGCGGGTAAATAGCCATGAAATCATGGCGGAAGGAAAAATATACCAGGATACGAACGTAAAAGTTGAAGCTTTTCCGGTGCCTCATGGTACCTGGCCAAATGCCTGGGGATTTCGTTTTACAGCACCTGACAAAACGATTGTGCTATCGGGTGATTCATCTCCTTCAAAGACGCTTATTGAGTACGCCAAGGATGCGGATATACTGATTCATGAAGTATATTATAAGAAGGCCTACGATAAAAGAAATAAATTCTGGAAGGCCTATCATGCGAAGAATCATACCTCAACTTACGAGCTTGCCGCTATTGCGAATATAACGAAACCCAAATTAGTAGTGCTATATCACATATTATACTGGGGTGGCACAGATGAAGATCTGATGAAGGAAGTTTCAGGGAGATACAAAGGTAAGGTAATTGTTGGAAAAGATTTAGATATTTATTAATGCATGCCAAATACCGTGATGGGGGCTCATATTATCTCTCTTTTCATATTCGGTCGTTTATTCCGGAGCCTTACCATTATATAAACGGTCGGAAAGTCGGTGAAGTCATCATGCCTCACACACTGCCCCGAAGGATATCGCACGAAGGTCTGGATGCCTTGACACAAGTAGGCCATGGGTACGAGGGAGAATTCCCGTTTTCGTGGACCATCGAGAATGTGGTATTTGAACTGGAAGATGATCGGAAGAAAATGAGTCAAAAGCAGACTTGATGAAAAATATATTTGGAAGCTATTTGAATGCCGACAGGAGGAAAAGAAAATGATTTGGAAGAAAATATCGGGGGCTATGAAAACGTCAGATACCTGGGTAGCTGTGCGACGCATGCTTATGGCAATTTTGGCAATAACGATAACCACATCGGATGCAAACGCTGAAAAAAATACCGGGCCATCGGCAGACAACCGCCCGAATGTCGTATACATCGTCCTTGATGATGTTGGGTACGCTGATCTTGGATGTTACGGTTCGGAGATCGAAACGGCGAACATGGACCGGTTGGCAGCCGATGGGCTGAGCTACAACAACTTCCACGTAACGCCAACCTGTTCACCCACCCGGGCCGCATTGCTCACCGGACGCAACAGCCACTCGGTGGGGATGGGGGTCATCGCAGAGGTCGATTTGGGCCCCGAGCAGCCGGCCTATCGGGGGCGCGTAACGCATGCGGCGGCTACCGCTGCGCAGCTACTTCGAAGTGAAGGTTATAGCACCTTTGCGGTGGGTAAGTGGCATTTAGTACCGAACTACCAGGCCACGGCCGCCGGTCCCTTCGAATACTGGCCGCTGGGAAAGGGATTTAACCGGTTTTATGGCTTTATGCACGGATCGACCGATCAGTTTGCCCCGGAGCTGGTGGAAGACAACAAGGTAATCGAGGCTCCAAAAAAGAATGGCTATAATCTCACCCATGATCTCATTGATAATGCCATTGGAATGCTTCGAAACCATGTATCCATCATGCCGGAAAGACCTTTTTTCCTCTATTTGGGAACTCCCGGCATGCATGCGCCTCACCAGGCACCCGCGGAATACTTGGACCGCTACAAAGGTGTCTACGACAAGGGCTGGGATAAGATCAGGGAAGACCGTTTTAAGCGCCAGAGAAAAATGGGGCTGATTCCGGCAAGTGCCGACCTGGCGCCGCCCAATCCGGGCGTAAAACCCTGGGACCACCTGAGCGATAATGAAAAGCGCGTTTTCGCCCGTTTCCAGGAGATATATGCCGGATTTCTTGAACAAACCGATACGGAGATCGGCCGGTTGCTGACCGAGCTGAAGCATCTTGGAAAGCTGGAAAACACCCTGATCGTGCTCCTGTCCGACAACGGCGGCAGCCAGGAAGGTGGCCCGAATGGCTCTGTAAACCACTCGGCCTATTACAATGGCATTACTGAATCCCCC
>JAFDDL010000080.1 GCA_019310865.1 Deltaproteobacteria bacterium
AACCCTGAAAAACGTGAGCACCCGGGCTGGTTATATAAAAGGAAAATCCGGCCTATACCCGTATGTCGTGATGATCAACGCCCCGGGCAAAACAACGGAGCCGGTGATGAAAAAATTGATAGAAATAGTTGCGGATTAGGTGCTAGTTATGTGGGCATATGCACTATGATTATGGATTGACTCGAAGTTTTCGGCACTCACCGAAAACCAGGTAATATTGTCATCCTTGTAGAGTTTCTGGGCGATGTCCCGGACCACATCTTCAACAAATTTGGGATTTGAAAATCCCTTTTCGGTGACTTCCTTTTCATCCACCCGTTTCAAAACGGAGTATACTTCACATGACGCCGAGGATTCCACCAGCTCGATCATGTCTTCCAGCCAGATAAATTTCTTAAAACGCGTCGACAACCTCACTTCGCCACGCTGGTTATGCGCCCCTTGGGAACTGATCTCCTTTGAGCAAGGGCAAACCGAAGAAATTGGCACCACCACCTCGCTCACCAGGTCGATCCGGTCCTGGGGATCACTGGCGCCGATGAGGGAGCAGGTGTAGTCCATTAAACCCGCTGTTTGGCTGATGGGCGACCGTTTTTCGATAAAATAAGGGAAGGTCACCTCGATGTGCGCAGATGCCGCATTGAGATGCTGCTTCATCTGCGATAGGACGGTGGCGATATTTTTAATGGAAATTTCCGGCCGGATAACATGGAGAATCTCCACGAACCGGCTCATATGGGTCCCCTTGTCGGTATGGGGCAAATCAACATACATGTTAATGGTCGCGACCGTGTGTTGAATCGCCTTTGCACGATCTAGAACCGTGATGGGATATTTGAGGTTCTTGATGCCGACCTTGTCGATGGAAATATTTCGATTGTCCGGCTGGCTTTGAATATCTATCATGACAGGATGTTGATCCATTCTGGTGCCCACTGCTATCAGCGAAGCAAGTAGTCCATTTTCACATGGCTCAGCGCCCGGAAAATGTTTCCCTTTATTTTTCGATTTTTCTGATAGAGCTGACGTAACATTACTTTCATTTCCTGTCGTTTGGAGTGACCCGCACTCGGACAGGGATTTTTAAATTCAGGGAAAGATTTCTCCCGGGCAAATCGGCGTATGGAACTTTCATCTGCAAAGGCCAGGGGCCGGATGATCGTAAACTTCCCATCGAAAAAGGACTGCTTGGGAACCATGGTGCTGATCTCACCGGCATAACAAACATTCAAAAAAAAGGTTTCGATCAGATCATCCTTGTTATGACCCAGGGCCAGTTTATCGCACCCCATTTCATCGGCCAGTTCAAACAGTCGCTTTCGTCTCAATCGGGCGCATAAAAAGCAAGGGTTTTCACGATTGGCATCGCTATGACTTAGGACGCCATAGTTCGTGTGATCAACCTTTAAAAAATGGCCGTTTGCCGTGCAATAGGCATCCAGCTCATCATCAAAGCCCCCATCGAATCCCGGTTCAATATGAATGGGAAACAGCTCATAGTCGATGGGAATACGATTTAACCGCTCGCTGAGAATCCAGAGCAGGAACAGGCTGTCCATCCCGCCGGACACCCCCACGGCAATCCGGTCGCCGTGGGATATCATCTCGTAATGATGAAGGGCTTTGCCCACCGCCCTGTTCAGGACTTTATATGTATAGCTATGCTTGGGCACCTGATCGTCCGAATGCCTGGGTCATCATCCACTGTCTAGAAGTGGTTTCAAAGCCACTTCTAATCGCTATTCAGCCTCGGGTTCCTCATTCTTAAGGGTAACTTTGCCGGCAGCGATCTCACGCAACGCCACCACGATATCTTCATTCTTGGGTGATTTTACCAAATATTCCGACCCTTCACGTATTTGCCGAACACGCTCGGAGGTCATATTAACCAGGACAAACCGATTTTCAACCCGCTTCAGGCAATCTTCAACTGTTATTCTTGCCACTTAAACTCTCCTTATCCGCTCACAAACTGTTATAGAATTTCCACCAATTCATATATCCGTTTACCACCGGGGGCGGTGATGGTAACCTCATCACCTGGCTGTTTTCCCAAAATAGCTTTCCCCAAAGGTGATGATACGCTGATACGGCCATTTCCAATATCCGACTCTTCCGGACCCACCAGCTGGTATTTAACCGTTTCTTCGGTATCCACGTTTTCAAGCAGCACCCTTGAGGCAAACACAACCCGGTCTTGGGGTAGGTCATCGGGATCGATGATATCGGCCGCACTGATTTTGTATGAAAGCGAAGCCAGACGCCCCTGAATGAACCCCTGGCGTTCTTTAGCGGCATGGTATTCCGCATTTTCAGATAAATCGCCGTGGGCACGGGCTTCCTCGATGGCCAGAATGTTTTTGGGACGTTCGATGGTCTTTAATAGATCCATCTCTCTTTTCAGCGCTTCATATCCCTTTCTGGTAAATGGTATTCTTTCCAACGCAGACTCCTTTTATATCATCCGAAGCAGCGGCCCCGGGGTCTCAGGGCTCGCCCTTAGTCTTGATAACACAAAAGGGCTCGCTTAAAAACGAACCCCGGTCGATCTGTTTAATTTCCCTTGGGTATTCTTGTCAATCGAGCTGCCACCCGCAAAATTTAACCATTTGATGCAATACATTCAAACAGTCCGCGGGCGCTTCTCGTCTCCTTCCGTCACTTCGTCTTGGGCTTCCAGATCCATTTTCCGATGCCGCAAGGCCAGAATCGGCCCTGAGGCTACATAGACAAAGCCGATTAAGAACAGGGCAATTGCCGGTTGGGCCACAATGAAAACAAATACGAGGATCACACCCACCAGGGCATTGAAATTCATCCGCCGGAAGATGAAAGATTTTTTTGAGCTGATATAGCGTATGTTGCTCACCATTAAAAACGAGAGGCCGTAAACCGGCAACAGCATGAGGATCGGATTCAGATTGTCGGCAAATCCCAATTTATGAGCAAACAACACCGTGCCGGCCAGCATACCGGCGGCAGCGGGAATCGGAAGTCCCGTAAAATGGTCGCTGCTGATCGATCCGGTCTGGGTGTTGAATCTGGCCAAGCGCAATGCACCACACACGGTAAATAGAAAAGCCGCCAGCCATCCCACACGCCCCAGGGGGCTCAGAATCCACAGATACATCATCAAGCCCGGCGCCAGACCGAAAGATATCAGGTCGGCCAGAGAATCATACTCCACGCCAAACTGACTGGTCGCGCCGGTTGCCCGGGCGATTTTACCATCCAGGCCATCGAACATGCCGGCGATGATAATGGAAAACGCAGCGGTTGAAAATTTCCCCTCCATGGAGAAAATAATTGCCAGAAATCCGCAAAACAGGTTTAGGGTCGTGCACAAGTTCGGCAACACATAGATGCCGCGGCGCAAACGGTCCTTTTCGCCCAATCGTCGCTTTAAGCTCGATTTACGTTTCATGGCAAGCCCCCAAGTCTTATTTATCCAACCGATATTAAATGAAAAACAGACGATCATCCGAAATGCCTTTTCAGTTAACCGCCTGCTCATTTTCTTGCAACCACCTATACTTAACAATTGTTTTATCTTATGTCAATATTTCATCCTTTTGCAAGGCCGGTTTTTTTGGTGCAGCGCAGCTGTGCATACGACTTTCGTAGATAATGCGGCACCACTGTTCGAAAATCATCAGTTCGACCCGCTTCGAATTCTCGGCGGCTAAGCAGCGCCACAGTGGATGCCCGGATAACCCCCTCGATGTCCGGCGCGAACCGGGCCAGATCGCCCAGCGCGTCTTTCACCCGGGTCCGGTAGCAAGCCGCACCGTCACCCACCAGAATGACCGGCTCGTGGATTTCCGCCACAACCTGTTCGGGAGGCAACGAACTCTGGGCCGTTAGCCGAGTCAGCGCGTCACCGGAAAACCGATATCGGGCACTGTAAACCTCCTGATTTCGGGCATCGATCATGGCGCAAATCATTCGATGCTCGTCTGCAGCCTGAGATGCCACGGCTGAAAGGCTCGATATTCCCGCGATGGGTATTCCAGTTGTCGCGGCAAGGCCTTTGACCGCACTGATGCCGATTCGAAGCCCCGTAAAGCTGCCTGGACCCTTGACAAACGCAATCCCGTCCATGTTCGACAGGGATACGCCCGCCATTTGAAGCGTCCTGTGAATCATGCGCATTAAATGTTTGGAATGGGTCTCCCGGCGACCGATGGTCAATTCCGCCAACAATGCGTCGGCCTGGGTAACCGCAACGGAACCGGTGGTGCCGGATGTGTCGATTGCTAGTATTTTCATAAGCTATACGTGCTAAACAGGGTCGCTATCGTAGCGGGGTCGCATCTTAATTATTAATTATTCAAGAGTAATTGAATAATTAATAATTAAGATGCGACCCCCTCCCCGACCCCTTCCTACTTCTTCAGCTTGCCCTGAATGGCAAGCGGCAGCACCTGGTTCATGTCCTTTACGGGTATGAAAGTGAGTTTGCGCTTTACATTGGGAGGGATTTCGGACAGATCTTTCCGGTTCTTTTCCGGAATGATGATGGTCCGAATCCCGGCCCGGATTGCACCCAGGGCCTTTTCCTTCAAACCACCGATGGGCAGCACACGGCCCCGAAGGGTGATTTCGCCGGTCATGGCCACCTCCTTGGATACCGGTTTCCCGGTCAGGGCTGATATCAGGGCGGTTGCCATGGCAATGCCGGCTGAAGGGCCGTCTTTGGGAATGGCCCCGGCCGGCACATGAATATGAATGTCATGGCTGTCGAACACGTTGTCCGTGATGCCGAAATCATCGAGATGGGCGCGGGCATAACTCAATGCCGCCCGGGCCGATTCCTGCATCACCTCCCCAAGCTGTCCGGTGATGATTAATTCACCCTTGCCGAAAATAAGAGCCGCCTCCACATAGAGCACCTCTCCGCCCACCTGGGTCCAGGCCAGTCCCGTGGACAGTCCCACCTGACTCTCTTCCTGATCCATTTCCTGTATGAATTTGGGGATTCCCAGAAACTTGGCCAAGTTGTTGCGAGTCATGCGAACATGAGGCTTTTCCCCCTCTGCAATTTTTCGAGCCTGCCGGCGGCAGATGGTGCCGATCTCCCGCTCGAGATTGCGGACACCGGCCTCGGATGTGTATTCGTCGATAATTTGACGCAATGCCCCTTGGCTGAAAGACAGGTAGCGTGGTTTTAAGCCGTTTTCCTTCACCTGCCGGGGAATCAAGTGGTTTTTGGCGATCTGCATTTTTTCTTCATTGGTATAACCGGAAAGATTGATTACCTCCATTCGATCGAGCAACGCGGACGGAATGGTGTCGGTCAGATTTGCCGTTAAAATGAACATGACCTTGGATAGGTCGAACGGCAAATTCAGATAATGATCGCTGAAGGAATTGTTCTGCTCCGGATCAAGGGCTTCGAGCAAGGCTGAAGATGGATCCCCCCGGAAATCGGAACCGAGTTTGTCGATCTCGTCCATCATAAACAGCGGATTGTGGGTGCCACATTGCTTCAACCCTTGAATAATCCGGCCTGGCATGGAGCCGATGTAAGTTCGACGGTGCCCCCTGATTTCAGCCTCATCTCGAATACCGCCCAGAGAAATTCGAACAAATTTACGTTTCATGGCGCGGGCAATGGCCTGGCCCAGGGATGTTTTTCCCACTCCCGGAGGGCCGACGAAACACAGGATCGGTCCCTTCATTTTCGGGTTGAGCTTGCGCACGCTCAAATGCTCCAAGATCCGGTCCTTGATCTTATCAAGCCCGAAATGCTCTGCATCGAGCACCTTCTTGGCCCGCTTGATATCCAGGTCATCCTTCGTGGTCTTTTTCCATGGCAGTTCAACCAGCCAGTCGAGGTAGGTTCGCACCACGGAAGATTCCGCAGAGTCCGGATGCATCTGCTTCAGGCGCTTTAACTGCTTTTTCGCCTCCTCATCGGCATGGGCCGGCATTTTGGCACGCTTGATACTCTTTTGGTACTCATCAACCTCCCGCGTCTTTTCATCAAATTCTCCGAGTTCACGATGAATGGCGCGGACCTGTTCACGCAGAAAATAGTCTCGCTGATTTTTTGAGATCTCATCTCGGACATCGGACTGTATTTTCGCTTGCATAGCGGACAGATCGACTTCCCGCGACAGCAGATCGTTTACCTTACGAAGCCTTTCAAGCGGGTCGGTTATTTCAAGCAGCGCCTGGGATTCATCGATCTTGAGCCGCAGGTTGGACGCAACCAAATCGGCCAATTTGCCCGGCTCATCCGTTGCATCAAGAATCGTTCGCACATCTCCGGTCATCTCTCCCCGAAGCGTCAATATTTTTTCAGAGTTTTCCCGGACGCTTCTCAGCAGCGCCTCCATTTCAAGGTTCATTTCATAGGTTACTTCCTCATCGATGATCTCAATCAGGACACGGTAAAATGACTTTTTGCGCACATACTCCTTGACGCGGGCCTTTGCAATGCCCTGAACCAATGCCTTGACCCGGCCGTCGGGCAATTTGAGCATGCGCAGAATGCGGCCCACCGTGCCGATCTTGTATATTTCCTCCGGCTTTGGATTTTCAGTATGCGGATCGACCTGGGTTGCCAGAAAGATGAATCGATCCTTGTTTACGGCCTCTTCCGCCGCTCGAACGGACCGTTCCCGTCCAATAAAAAGGGGCAACAGCATGTCGGTAAATATCACGACATCTCTTACCGGAAGCAGTGGAATCGGGTTGGGAATATTCTCATTGGCATCCTCTTCGTCGATAATGCTAATCAGGTCATCCCGGTCGGTTTCAGCCATGATCACTCCTCTGTGGAAAGTCGACAACAGATCGTGTTTATCCATAAACATCGTGTCCATTCATAAATATAGGATATGGATAGACACCAAACGTAAGATGGTGTAACGCCATTAACTTTATAAACTAGATATTATAAGGCCATTTTCATTTTTAACAATATCAATATTGATTTTTTCCGGCTTTTTATCTATTTTTGCAGCATGATAATTCCCTACTTTATTGAAATATGTGTGATGTTGTTCGGTTTGTGCATCGGCAGTTTTCTAAATGTCTGTATTTATAGACTTCCCTTGTCCCAATCGATTGTCAAACCCCGATCCGCCTGCCCGGAATGCGGAAACGTCATATCCGCCTATGACAATATCCCGGTGATCAGCTACCTGTGGCTGCGGGGAAAATGCCGGCATTGCCGAACTCCCATCTCATTTCGTTATCCACTGGTGGAGCTGTTGACCGGACTGCTCGCCTTGTCTGTCTTTAAGGTGTTTGGGCTTGGCTTTCCGGGCGGCGTCTATTTCATATTTACCGCCGGCTTATTGATGATCACTTTCATCGATATCGATCATCGCATTATACCGGACGTGATCAGCCTTCCGGGAATTGCATTTTTTTTCCTCTGCTCCCTGTTTTTGCCCCATTCCGTTCTCGACTCAGTTCTTGGGATTCTCGCCGGGGGCGGGAGTCTGTACCTGGTTGCCTGGGGGTATCATGCGCTGACGGGCAAGGAGGGGATGGGCGGCGGTGACATCAAGCTGCTGGCCATGATCGGGGCATTGGCCGGTTGGAAGGGGGTTTTGTTCACCATTTTTGTGGGCTCAAGCCTTGGCTGCATTGTGGGCCTTATCCTGATGATACGCGCCCGGTCCAACATGAAACTTGCCGTTCCATTCGGCCCCTTTCTTTCCGTCGGCGCCATCGTGCATACCTTCTTCGGCCCGCAGCTAATTCATTGGTATCTAAACGTTTTTTAAAGACCTGACCCCTCGGGTGATTCTGGCGTCCCCTTAGATATTGACATTAGGACCGGTTTGAACTAACTTTGGTTTAAACAGTTAGCTGCTATAAAACAAGGATATTCAAGTGCAGCAAATCAATATACATACGGCCAAGACACAGCTATCGAAACTGATTGCCGAGGGCAAAGAAGTCATCATCGCGCGGTACGGTCAACCGGTGGCAAAACTGGTTCCGATAAAGCGTGTACCAAAAGACCGTGTGCCGGGAACTGCAAAGGGCAAAATCAAAATGTCGGGCAGTTTTTTTGATCCATTACCAAACGATATCATAGACGCGTTTTATAAATAGAGGTGGCCTTTGCAATACCTACTGGATACGCATGCCTTGATCTGGTGGATTTCGTCCGACAATCGTTTATCTGATACTGCTGGTACCCTGATAAAGAGCCATAGAAACCAACTCTATTGGAGCGTTGCAAGCTCCTGGGAAATATCGATCAAACATGCATTGGGCAAGATAATGTTTGACGAGCCCCCGGAAGGGTTGATTGCATCGGAGCTCGATCAAAATCGTATTGAAATATTGCCAATTCTGAATGAACATGCATTTCTCGCTGGCCAACTGCCCCTACATCATAAAGACCCTTTTGACAGGATGCTGGTTGCCCAGGCCCAAGTCGAGTCTATGGGCCTTATTACCAACGATCCGAAGTTTTCGTACTATGATGTCGATGTATATTGGTAACACTTAAAGACTCTCTATGGAATACGACTACTTTGTCAAACTAAAAAGCCACCCGGCATGGCGCCTGCTGACAGCGGACTCGGCGCCGTTTATACTTGGCTTTTTCCATCTTGCCTTTGTCAAATCGAATCACCGCGCCATTGCCGCCGGGGAATTGACGGCCAAACTGGATGATTACCTGTATCATCTGCGCACCATTCATGGTGACGAGTTTTTTCCCAGATCCCCGAGGGATTACCTGGACACCTGGGCAAGCGGTGAGCAGGCGTTTCTACGCAAATACTACCCGGAAAAAGGCGATGAACCGGAATACGATCTTACGCCGGCCAGCGAGAAGGTGATCGAGTGGCTCTCGTCTCTGGAGCAAAAAAAGTTTGTCGGTACGGAGTCCCGCCTGCTGACCATCTTTCGCCTGCTGCGAGATATCGTAAGAGATTCATCAACCGATCCTGAAGAACAGATTCAGGCGCTTGAGAAAAAAAAGGCCGCCATTGAAGCTGAGATTTCACAACTTAAACAGGGCCGACTGCAACCACGCAATGAGACGCGGATTCGTGAACGCTATTTACAGGTGGAAGAAACGGCGCGACAGTTGTTGTTCGATTTTCGACAGATTGAGGAAAATTTCAGGCAACTGGATCGAAAGAGCCGCCAGCGAATCGCCACCAGCGAGAAACCCAAGGGAAAGCTATTGGATGAAATATTTGGTCAAGAGGATGCCATCAAGGGATCGGATCAAGGCCGAAGTTTTCGAGCGTTTTGGACGTATCTGATGTCTCCGGCTAGCCATGAAGACCTGACCCCTCCCCCCTTCAAAACCCCGGCAGCTTGAATTTGAGGGTCACTTCGCCGGTTTCCTTATCCACTTGAACCATGCGGCCGTCTTCGCCCGAGGCTGTCATTTTCCGCCCGGTGGCCATCTCCATGAGCCCACCGATAAAAGCCATTCCGGAATTGAGGACGGCCTCCATCTTTTCAGGAGCTGGGTCTGCAGGGCTGCCGCCGGAAGATGTATCATTTGGACTCGAATCGGACGGCGGAGATGTAAAATCCGTTTCGGGTTCTTCACCAAAGAAATCGCGCGCTCGATCTTCCGTTTTGGCTTCTTCTTCGGCCTTTTCCAGGGCCTGTGGGTTGAGAAACCCGGGCGTATCCTCGGGAATTTCCTCACCCGGGGCGGCCTCCTTGATGACGGGAACCGGCTCGTTTCCCATCATCTCGCGCAACCGGTTGAGCATCTCGGTGCGTTTTTCCCTGGAAAATTCAACCACATCCACACCACCATCAAAAACACCCTTAAAAAGATCGGCCTTCAGCTGAATACCGGCCAGGATTTTCTCTTCGATGCTGTCCTTGGTGATCAGATTGATGATATTGATGCACTGGCTTTTCTGTCCGATACGGTTGACCCTGCCCGCGCGCTGATTCAAGCGGGCCGGATTCCAGGGAAGCTCGAAGTTGATGACACAATCAGCGGCCTGAAGGTTCAGCCCGGTGCCGCCGGCGTCGGTGGACAGGAAAACCATGCAATCGGGATTGTGGGTAAACTCGTCGATCAGGGCCTGTCGTTTTTTTACCGGCACTTTGCCTGAAAGCTCCACGAATTGAATGCCGGCTTCTGAAAGATGACGCCCGATGAGAAAGGTCATGGTGGTCCACTCGCTGAAGATTACCGTCTTGCGGCCGTTGGCCAAGACCATCTCTTCGAGAATTCCTTCAAGCTCCTTTAATTTAGGCGAAATATACGTTTTACGATCGATGAGATAGGTGGAGTTGCAGACCATCCGGGCTTTTAATAGAAGCTCCATGATCCTGCGATGATCCACGGGGGTGAGATACTTTTTATTGAGCAGGGGGAGCAGGGAGGCGATATATCCGCTATGAATCTTCTTCTGAACATCGGTTAACTCCAGGTAATAGTTGTTAACGACTTCATCGGGCAGGTCTTTCAGTACCTCTTCCTTGCGACGACGAATCACAATGGACGAAAGCCGATCATGGAGTCGATCGAGGTTGTGGTACCCCAGGATTTTGTCCTTCTTCTTGCGGCTGAGCATGAAGTGATCAGCTGCGAACTGCCATAGGGGAGACAGCATGCCCGGATCCAGAAACTGGACAATGGAATAGACATCTTCAAGCTTGCTTTCCAAAGGGGTGCCGGTCAACACCAGGGCGTGCTTACGGGGAATCTGTTTCACGGCGTCGGCGGTTTTGGTGGAAAAATTCTTGA
>JAFDDL010000674.1 GCA_019310865.1 Deltaproteobacteria bacterium
TGGAGTAGCTCATCACAACGGTCCAAGGTTGTTCGGAAAGTCGGTGGCGTTTCATAGAGCTGTCGACCCATGCCGATGTATTGCGAGCCCTGCCCTGTGAATAGAAAGGCAACTTTTTTACGCTCCGTATCCATGACCGTCCCCCGGTGCATGTCGGTATTGATTCTTCCTTCGGTATAGGCTGAAAGCGTTTCGATCAGTTGCTCCGTAGTCGAGCAGGTTATTGCCAGTCGACAATTGAAATGAGAGCGTCCTGTATTTGCTGAGTAACAAATATCTGCCAGGTTCACCCTGTTTTCGAGGCGCAGCTGGTTTTTTAATTGTCCAGCAAGATCTTTGATTGCCACATCATCTTTTGCTGAAAGGCACAGGATTTGGGCCGGGCGCTCCGCCGTGGGCAGTGCATCACAATTTGCCGCATCGGTGTGATCCAGTCGAGGTGCTTCTTCTATGATCACGTGGGCGTTGGTGCCACTAAAGCCAAAGGAACTTACACCGGCAATCCGCCCTTTTCCGTCTTCAAGGTGCCATGGGCGGTAGTTCGTTGGAACTTCCAGGGGAATGTCTTTCCAAGCAAAGCGGGGATTGGGATTTTTAAAATGGAGATGCGCTGGAATCTCCTTGTGTCCCAAGGCCAGGACAACTTTTATTAAACCGGCAATGCCTGCAGCGGCTTCAAGGTGGCCAATGTTGGTTTTTACCGTTCCTACCCACAATTTATGATCTATACTGCGATTATCGCAGAGAACCGATGACATGGCTTCCAGTTCGATCGGGTCGCCAAGAGGGGTTCCGGTACCATGCGCTTCGACATAGCTGACCTGAAGCGGCTCAACATTGGCGTCTGCTAATGCTTCCCTGATGACAGCCTGCTGTGCACGTCTGCTCGGAACTGTCAGTCCGCTGGTTCGACCGTCATGGTTGACGGCTGATCCACGAATGACGGCCAGTATTGGATCACCGTCTGATTTCGCATCAGACAGGCGCTTGAGCGCAATCATGGCACATCCATCTCCGCGTCCGTATCCATTTGCCGCTGCATCGAAGGTTTTGCAGCGGCCATCCGGAGAAATGGCGCCAATTCTCGAAAGGTAAATATTTGCTTCCGGAGAAAGTATCAGATTCACTCCGCCTGCCAATGCCATGTGGCACTTTCGGTTGCGCAGATTCTGACAAGCCAGATGCACTGCGACAAGAGAGGATGAGCAAGCGGTATCAACCGAAAAACTCGGACCATTAAGACCCAAGGCGAATGAGATGCGTCCAGCGGCAACACTAAAGGCAACACCGGTTCCAGAATATGCATCAATATAGTTCGGATCTTTAGAATGCACCGAATAAGTGGCATAATCATTTGAGCCAATTCCTATGAACACCCCGGTCTGGCTGCCGGTCAATTTCTGCGGATCTTGTCCTGCCCGCTCTAAAGCTTCCCAACTGACCTCTAAAAGCAACCGTTGTTGAGGATCTATTCGTATGGCTTCTCGGGGCGAAATGTCGAAAAATTGTGCATCAAACTGATCGATATTTTTTACGATACCGCCCCAGCGCGTCACCATTTTACCGACAGCTTCCGGATCCTCATCATAGTAGGACGCCACATCCCATCGCTCTGATGGAATTTCCGTGATGGCATCCACGCCATTGTGTAACAACTCCCAATACGCTTCTGGAGTATTAACCTCACCGGGGAAACGACACCCTATACCAATAATGGCAATGGGTTCTTTGGAAGCGCGTTTCAATGTTTCAAGCTTGGCGCTCATTTCCCGCACTGCCTTGAGAGCTCGCTTGAGAGGCGAAGTGTTACGGTGATTTATTGTATGGTCCATCCGTTTCCTCATATTGCCAGTATGGCCAAGGTGCCGTGATATGTTTGTTTACCGGCTGTCATTTGTGTGTGTTTATTTTTCGAGTTACTAATAACCCGTTTTTTCTAGTGCTTTAAGAAGTTCAAGCTCGGTATCATCTTCGGAGAGAGTATCTATATCTGAGGCGTCACCACTTGCGACTTCAAGCGGCTGGTCGGATTTAGTTCCTGACGACGGCACGTTAATATTTACCAAAATTTTTTGAGCCAGATACTGAGAGAGTTCATTAATAGTAGGATAATCAAAAGCTAAGGTTGACGGTAGTGCATGACCGATGTCGGCTTGAAAAAGTTGGTTTAATTCAACGGCCATCAGGGAATCCATGCCCATCTCAGCCAGGTTCTGGTGGATGTTGGGATTCTGATTCAATTCAAGTTGAAAAACCGAAGCGACATGTTTTACAACACGAGACAATATTATCATTTCGCGCTCACTTGCGGGTGCTTTGGCCAGCTGTTGGATTAGTTCGATCTGCAATGAACCATTTTGCATGGTGTCGCTGTTCAATAAATAGGCTTCTGCGATTTCAAATAGTAAGGGTCTTTTATCGCCAAAAGGATTTTGTTGCAACAACTTTTTCCAGACGACCGGCATCACACCGATTTGAACAATTTCATGCTGAAGAAGGTTTCCTATGATTTGTACACCTTGCTCAGGGGAAATCGTTTGGATTCCATCTGTTCTGCTTTTCTTGTCTTTACTGTTTTCTACAAGAGATGCTGCCATACCGACTTGGGACCATGGC
This sequence comes from Deltaproteobacteria bacterium, assembly GCA_019310865.1. The sequence continues at coordinate 2,617 of JAFDDL010000674.1, forward strand.
CCCCAGTTAATACTGATGGCGGCAAGACCCTTAGAGTGCCGGTAATGAGCACTTTGGCCGGCCGACCCAACCAAAGAAGCTACAGATGAGAAAAGCACAAAATGGTCTATCGTAAGCCTTTGGGTCAACGCATGTAGGTTCCAAGCCCCCTGAACCTTAGGAGCCATCACCTTTGCAAAACGGTGCCAATTCTGTTGTAGAAGGATGCCATCGTCGACAATACCGGCAGCGTGGAAGAGCCCCCGCAAAGGCGGCATAGATTCGCTGATTTTATCGATGACAGCACTTATTTGTTCATTTTGGGATACATCCGCCTGGACAATGAGTACCTTGGCCCCCGTTTGAATCATCTCTTTGATGGCAGCCTGGGCTTTGTTTGATGCGCCACTTCTTCCCATTAGCACTAAATAGCGCGCGCCCAAGTCGACCAGCCAGCGGGCTACGATCAACCCAAGACCGCCGAGACCGCCAGTCACCAAATAGGTGCAGTCGGATCGAATGGATGGACTGCTTGACGATATTTCGTGTTTCTCTGCTGTGGTTAAGCGGGCTATCCATCGCTGGCCTTGACGAAAGCCGATTAAATCCTCTTTTGACGATGTCAGGATTTCATCGATGAGCATGGAGATTTCATCTTCTTTTTGGGCGGGGTCCAGATCGACGAGTCCACCCCAGATTTCAGGGTGCTCAAGTGCGATTGCCTTCCCAAGGCCCCACATTGGTGTTTGCTCAACGGCAATAACATCGTTTTCAGATTCAATCCTTTGGCACCCTCTTGTGACCAACCACAAATGTGGGGATGTGGGCAGGTTGGATTTAATCATTGTCTGAGTGAGGTAAAGCACACTTGCACAGGTCAGAGCTTCCGTATGTTGCAGGGAAGGCCATGAACCCGCGTCACTCTCTGGCTTTTCGGCATCCAGAGCCCACAGATAAACGACCCCATGGAAATCAGATGCATCGGAAAGTCCGGTCGCCTGCAGCAATCGCCGGAAATCTTCAGGACTGCTGGGGTCTACAGTCCAAATACCGTTGGGGCAACGCTCAAAATTATCGCCGCGAATTACCCGCGTGCATTTTGCACCCTTTTTGCTCAAAAGCTCGTATAGCATAGTTCCTGCAGATCCTTTGTCGGCTAAGATCAGCCATTTTCCGAGCGGCTTCGACCGATGCCCTTTAGAAGCACTTTCAGCGATAAACGGCGGGCTGGAACGCCAAGCCATTTTATGGAACCAATCGACGATTTTACCTCGAGTTGCATGCT
>JAFDDL010000675.1 GCA_019310865.1 Deltaproteobacteria bacterium
GGTGCGGACCAATCGGATGACGTGCTGAAGGCTGAAACGGAAAAAATTGGATTTCCCGTTATGGTTAAAGCCTCCGCCGGTGGAGGCGGGCGCGGAATGAGGCTGGTGTTCGAAGCATCCGAACTGGAAGAAAATATTAAAAGCGCCCGTTCGGAAGCACAAAGTGCGTTCGGCAGCTCAGAACTGATTTTGGAAAAGGCTGTTTTGGAACCACGGCATATTGAAATTCAGGTGTTCGCCGATACCCATGGTAATGTCGTTTACCTGGGAGAACGGGACTGCTCCATCCAGCGCCGTCACCAGAAAGTAGTGGAAGAAGCTCCCTCACCCTTTGTGGATTCAAACCTTCGCCGGCGCATGGGCGAGGCGGCGGTCAACGCGGCCAAGGCTTGCGGCTATCGCGGTGCTGGTACGGTAGAGTTTTTGGTGGACAAAGACAAAAACTTCTACTTCTTGGAGATGAATACCCGCTTGCAGGTGGAACATCCGGTGACCGAACTGATTACCGGACTTGACCTGGTGGACTGGCAGATAAAGGTCGCCGAAGGTATGCCCCTGCCGTTGACCCAGGAAGAGATTTCACTCAACGGTCATGCCATTGAAGTTCGCATTTATGCCGAAGATGCCCGTCAGAATTTTCTGCCCCAGACCGGTAAGGTGCTGGCCTGGGACATTCCCGAACGGGAAGGTGTTCGAGTCGACTATGGCATTCAAAACGAACAAATAGTCAGCCCGCACTATGATTCCATGCTGGCCAAAGTGATCGCCTGGGGAGCAGATCGGGACGAAGCCCGTCGCCGTCTGGCGTCTGCCCTTCAGGACATGGTTCTGCTGGGACTAAATAACAACAAACTGTTTTTGGAGCGGATCATCAGCCACCCGATATTTGCCGGAGGAGAAGCAACGACCGCCTTTATTGAAAATCATTTCAACAATGATATCAGCATGTCGGACGACGCGTTAACAGCAAAGACCTTAGCCTTGACCGCCATGTTGATTTACAGTCTGAAATGTGGTGTGACGGATACGACCACTTGGCACCAACCTGCCAGCTATGGTTACACCTATAAAATCGGTTGCGAAGATAAAACTTACCCAGTGAGCTTGATCAACCGCGGCAATAAATTCAATATGGTCGCCCTGGAACAGGAGATCGAGCTGGAATTTGCTTCAGTGGATAGGAACACCCTGACCTATCTCGAACAAGGTGTGCGCAAAAAAGCCTGCTTTGCCATCGACGATGGAAAACTCTTTCTGGACGACGGCGATGGTCATTTCGTATTCGAAGACCGGACCCAATTACCGGTTGAGTCGGCAGGCAGCGGCGGTAGCGGAGACATTAAATCCGCTATGGACGGCCTCATTATAGATGTCCGGGTCAACGAAGGTGATCAGGTTGAGGCCGGTCAGACACTGGTCGTTCTGGAAGCGATGAAAATGGAGCATCGATTGAAAGCTACCATCAGCGGAACCGTGGAATCGGTTTTAACCTCTGTAGGTGATCAGGTGAAAACCAGACAATTGCTTATAAAATATAGGAGAATAAGCAATGATGCCAGAGAGGGCATCACCGCTTTCATCGAAAAACGGGAACCTGATTTTAAAGGAAAATAGTTGTTTGAGGCGTTTTATGCAAAACAAACAGACATTGCACGAAGACAAACTTGTCGTCGCCAACTGCAGCGGATTTCTCGGCGACCGCTTCGAAGCCGCAAAGCAAATGGTTCAGGGTGGGCCTATCGATGTTTTGACCGGGGATTACTTGGCCGAGTTGACTATGGCCATATTATCCCGCAAGATGGCGAAGAACCCGGACAGCGGATATGCCTCTACGTTTCTTAGGCAAATGGAAGAGATCATGGGAGAATGCCTGGACAGAAACATTCGAGTTGTTTCCAATGCCGGCGGACTGAATCCCAAGGCACTGGCAGGAAAGCTGGCACAGATTGCCCGAGAGCTAGGCCTTCACCCCAAGATCGCCTATATCGAAGGCGATAACCTAATGGGACGAATCGAGGAACTTCAGGAAAAAGGAGAATCGTTCATTCATATGGATAAAGGCATCCGCCTGAAAGAGGCTGGTGGTCAGCCTATTTCCGCTAACGCCTACCTGGGAGGGTGGGGGATTGCCGCAGCACTAAAGAAAGGGGCTGATATCGTTGTCGGTGGACGATTGGCCGATGCGGCGTTGGTCATGGCACCGCCGGCATGGAAATTCGGTTGGAAAAAGGATGACTGGAACGCCCTTTCCGGTGCTGCTGCGGCCGGACACATCATTGAATGCGGTTGCCAGGCCACCGGCGGCAACTACTCCTTGATCGACGAAGTTCCCTCCTACAGCGATGTCGGCTTTCCCATCGCCGAAATTCAACGGGACGGGTCCTGCGTGATTACCAAACACCCGAACACAGGCGGTTTGGTTTCCGTGGGAACGGTTACGGCACAGCTTTTATACGAAATCCGGGGGCCGGCTTACTTGACACCGGACGTAACTGCCAGGTTCGATACCGTTCAAATTTCCCAGCTGGGAAAAGATCGGGTTGAAATTCGTGGTGCACAGGGAGGACCACCACCATCAACGACCAAGGTCTGCGTCAACAACGTGGGCGGCTACAGTAACACCATGACCTTTCTGGTGGCCGGTCTCGATGTGGAAAAAAAAGC
>JAFDDL010000676.1 GCA_019310865.1 Deltaproteobacteria bacterium
TTAAAGAAAGATCAGCCGATCGTCAAAAACGAATCGTCGCTCATCGGGCCACAGATTTCAGCGATGCTGAAAATTGGGACCTTGATTTTTGGCAGAGTCTGACTCCCGAACAGCGGCTGTCCGCTCCTAAAGCAATACACAGAGATGTTATGCAAGTCGAAAAGGCTAGTTTACAGAATAAAAGAACCGTAGAGGATGGGTGATGGGTATGGAAGCAATTCAGGATTTTGAGGATATGCTCCAATTTCTGGACAAACACAAGGTAAGGTATCTCATCATTGGAGGCCTTGCGTTTATATACCACGCAAAACCCCGCTACACCAAGGATATGGATCTATGGATTGATCCTGAACCTGAAAACGTAAAGCGCGCCAACCATGCCCTTGCTGAATTCGGCAGCCCTTTTTTATTAGATCCAAAAAACATCAAAGAAATTTTACAGTTAGGTATTGCTCCCGACAGAATTGACTTCATTCTATATGTGGGCGAAACAAGATTTGAGACAGCCTGGGGAAAACGCGTCAAAGGACGCTATGGTAATTCCAATGCCAATTGGATAGATATTGACAACCTCATTCGCATCAAAAGCGGCATAGACAAGCCCCGGCATCAAGAGGATGCCCGGGTGTTGCGTGAGGTTAAAAAGCGACACAGTAGATCAAGAATAAACAAAAAAAAGAGATTCGAAAGTTAAAGCAGGTGACAAACAAGCAAATTAAGACCGACTGAAAAAACCGGTGCTTTTTTATTTCATTCAAAGGCCTCCATGAACTCGCTTCTGCAAAACGGTATTATATTCCGGGAAATACTTGGTCCTTTGGGGCCACGCAAAAATAAAATGGGAGTAGTCCAATGGCTTTACCAGTAAAATTGAAAGATATTATTTATGAAATGGAAATGCAATTTGATTCCCATTCATACTATCTCTACAAAAAAACAGGTGAGATTGTATTGGTCACTGATGAGCATTACTCCGTTGCCGAAGATGAGGAAGACATTTCTCATTACCCAGACTGGGAGCAGGAAGCTATCCAAGTTGCGATCGATCTGCTTAAGTCAGAAGAAGATTATCTTCCATTGCCTTCGCAGTTTGAGATCCATGAATACGAAATCATGGAGGCGTTCTGCCTGTCCCTGGATGATGAAAATTTGAAAGACAAAATGTATCGCTCAATCAAAGGAGGCGGTGCTTTCCGAAGGTTCAAGGACAATATTTATGAATATGGTATTGAACAAAATTGGTTTCAATATCGCAGAGAAGCCTTCAAACGTATCGCTATCGATTGGTGTGAGGAAAACAACATCCCATACACAGAGAAAACATAGGGGTCTTGAATATCGAATCCTTGAGGCTGTTTGTGAGTCTTACGATGTAGCGATACCAGATGAACTAAAGAAGCGACGGGGCAAATTAAACGAGGCCCGGAATGTAGCGATATATCTTACCAGGAAAATAAGATGGGATACCGTAAAAGAAATCGGTTACTATTTTCAAATTGACAACATCAACACAATGAGCAGTGTGATGAACGTAGGAAAAAGAAGTTGGTCTGGAATCGTAAGCTGCGCATCCGTTCGGATAAATTAGAAGAAATAAGTAAAAAGAGCTAAAAGCGGACTTGACCCCTTTTGACCCCTTTTTGACCCCTTTTGATTGACCCCTTTTGACCCCTTTTCTTTTTTTTCACAGTCATTTTCTCTGGATTCGATTTTCCACAGCAGACGCAAGATCTTTTAAGACGCTTTTTGATCGATCTCCACCAGGACCGATGGCCGATTGTGCCACAATAAAAACAAGGCAATTGAAAAAGTGCATAGCTCCGCCGCCGGAATCGAGAGGTAGATGCCGGTGTCACCTAAGAATAGGGGCAGTACAAAGAGAAACACCACCGGAAAGGCCATGCTCCGGGAAACAGCCAGCAGCGTGGAGTGGAGGGGTTTGTGCATAGCCGTGAAATAGGCGGAAATCAACAGATTTGCACCGTTGAACAAAAAAGCCGGCCAGAAAACAGAAAAGAAATTCAGTACGATCGTTTCGGTTCGCCCATCATCCGTTTCCAGGAAAAGATCGATGAGGAGGTTCGGTATCAGAAAAATCAGTAAAACGATGCTCACACCCACCAAAAACACTGAAATTCCGGCGATGTGAAGAAAGGTTTTGATTCGTTCGGAATCACCAGCACCGAAATTCTTGCTCAGAATCGGCTGCAAGGCATCGCAGACGCCATAAGCGATCATGAGGCCCACAAGGAGCAGGTAGGTCACGACGGTGAATGCAGCCACCCCATCCACCCCCATTTTTGTGATCATCACCTGATTGAAAACAAAGATCAGGATGCCGGCGGAAATTTCATTGGTGAATTCAGAAAAGCCGTTGTAGGATGCGCTCAAGACCTCTCTCCAGCTTCCACGTTTCCAGACAATCTTTAAATTTAAATACTTGACACAGAAAAGTATACATACCACGGCCCCTACGAAATGGGACAATCCATTGGCCAGGACGGCACCTTCAACGCCCATCTCCAAAACGGCAATCAGCAGCCAGTCCAGGATAATATTGAGCACGGCTGAAACCGTCAGTACAACCGAAGCGAATACCGGGTGACCATCCACGCGGATGAAAAATGATAGACAGAGACTCGTCACCAGAAATATCTCAAAGGG
>JAFDDL010000081.1 GCA_019310865.1 Deltaproteobacteria bacterium
GATGAACTTCTGGCAATGCAAGGCGAGTACGCCAAGCTATATCGAATGCAATTTGCCGAAAACAACGGCGTTGCTTAGTTAACTGATCTATAAGGTGATCGAGACGATGAACCGGGAAGCCTGATGGACCAAAAAGACTACTACGAAACACTCCAGGTTCCCGAATTGGCGACCCAGGCGCAAATCAAAGCCGCCTATCGAAAACGGGCCTTTGAATACCACCCGGATCGTCGCAAGGGAAAGGAAGACGCTGCCGGGATGATGAAGGACATCAACGAGGCCTATGCGGTTTTGTCCAACCTTGATAAGAGGCGGACCTATGACGCCATGCGCCGGCAGTATGGGGATTCGGCTGCCGGTGAATTTCGAAAATCGTATTCCCAGCAGGATATTTTTCGGGATTCGGACATACATCAGATTTTTGAAGAGGTGGCCCGGTCTTTTGGCTTACGGGGGTTTGAAGAGATTTTCCAGGAATTTTACGGGGATAATTATCGAACAATCCGCGTGGACCGCCCCGGTGTCTTTATTCGAGGATTTGTTTTTTCGGGCTGGATCGGAAATCCCGGCAACGTATTTCGCAAACTGCTTTCCGGACGTGGGTTCAGGGGGTTGCCTCGCCTGATCTTTGAATCTTTGTCCGGCGCCAGGCTGCCAAGAACGGGTAACGATATCCAAGACACCATTTCACTGACGCCGGCCCAGGCGACTTCGGGGGGGCCATACGCCTATTTCCATCGGAAGCAATCGAAGAAGCTGATTGTTAAAATTCCGGCTGGTATTTCCAATGGTCAAAAGATTCGGCTCACGGCAATGGGGGAGCCTGGCGTGGGCGGTGCTACACCGGGTGACCTCTATTTACGGGTCATCATAAAGAGGCCTGTCATCGAGAAGATAAAAGCATTTATCGGCGATAAGGGCTCGCGCAGGAAAGCGTAGCCTCCGAAAATTAATCTTCCTGGCAACATTAGAAAAGGAGCAGAGTAAACATGGTTTCGAATTTCTTCAAGCGCTTGGTTCTTAAGCGGGTAATTTTGGTGTTGGTTGCCATTGTCTTCCTTTACGGCCTTGTTGGGGCCGTGCTTGCCCCGTGGCTCCTGAGATCCGTCGGCATCCCGAAAATCAATAGCAAAATGGGCTGGGACCTGCGTGTGTCCGCGATTCGAATCAATCCGTTTACCCTTTCGGCTACCATTCGGGATTTCCAATTGAATGATCGCAGTGGAAAGCCGCTTATCGGGTTGGCGAGTTTGTTTGTGAATTTTCAGGCTTCTTCCCTGGTTGGGCCGGTGTGGACCCTTGACCAAGTCCGGTTCACGGGGCCGTACATGACGCTGACCATTCGCCCGGATGGTCAGATCAGCTTGTCCGATCTCAAAGGGAAAACGTCCCCACTCGAGCCTGAAAAAACCGCTGAAACCGATCTTCCCATGCTTGCGGTTTCCTCATTAACGATTGAAGAAGGACGCCTGAAATTTCAAGATCAGACCTTACCGACCCCCTTTGAAACAGTTGCGTTTCCCATAGAGATCACCCTGACCGATTTCAGTACACAGCCGGGTGTGAACAATGGGTTTTCGTTTTCGGCTGTTATCGGTAAGCGAACGCTCTTGAATTGGACCGGTGGGTTTTCCACGGTGCCATTTCAATCCACCGGGCAAATTGATATCAAAAACCTGTCGGCACGTACCCTTTGGTCCTATGTACAAGATCATGTCGGGTTTGAAGTTCCGGATGGGCAGTTTCACCTTCACACCGATTATGCTTTGAATACCGCTGGTGGGCAGTTTCAACTTGAATTTTCGAAGGGGCAGCTTGAAGCCCGGAATATCGCATTTTCGCAAAAAGGTCTGTCCGAACCGGACATCCAACTTCCCTTGCTGTTTTGTGAGAATATTGACGTCAATTTGGCACGTCGAAAAATCGATCTGTCCCGAGTATTGCTCGAACGGTTGACCTTATCGAGCCGTCTCGGAAAGGATGGGGTTTTTAATCTTAGTCAATTGTTTGGTCCGCCTGATGTGCAAGTCAATACCCCGAAGGTGTCCGATGTGCCTTCTGATCAGTCGAATCCATGGCGGGCCGCCATTGGGGAGATCCGGCTGGAAAATAGTGAATTGTCTTTCACGGATCATTCGTTATCTCCTGATTTTTACATTTCTCTTCAAGATTTGAACGCAACCATCCAGAAACTGTCAACGGATAAAGCGGCGCTGGCCACAGTGCAACTCGACGCAAAGGTTAACCAGTATGCGCCCCTTTCAATCAAAGGAGAAATCAACCCTTGGGCCGATGAACCATCCCTAGATCTATCGCTTACGGCCAACAACATCGAAATGAGCACCTTCACACCGTATTTTGGCAAGTATGTGGGATACGAAATCGAAAAGGGAAAGCTGTCTTTGAATGTCAGCCATCGCCAAAATCCGAATCACATCATAGGCGATCACCATTATCGCCTCGACCGGCTAAACTTCGGGCCACCCACCAACAGTCCGGATGCAACGAAGCTGCCGGTTCCATTAGCCGTTGCCCTTCTGAAAGATTTGAAGGGGAAAATAAAAATCGACCTGCCAATCGAGGGCGACCCCAGCGACCCTTCGTTCAGATACGGCAGCTTGGTGGCAAAGGCATTGGTTAATTTGATTGCCAAGGCCGTCACCTCCCCGTTTGCCCTTCTGGGGCGTTTGGTGGGCGGTGGAGAAGAACTTGGCTATATTGACTTTGAATTCGGGAAAAGCGTACCTGCCGAAGCCCAGCTTCAAAACCTGGACAACCTTGCAGAAATCCTGCGACAGCGCCCGGGACTTGTTCTCGAAATCGAGGGCGTTGCCCATAAGAAAGCCGATTGGCGGATTCTGGCGACGTCTCAATTGGATAAAATTCTGAACCGAATGCGAGCAGGGAGAGGCGAAAGCGCCGAATCTCCGGATTCAAAGAGAACGGTGAGTGTCGATGATGAATTGCGGATTTTGAAGCGGCTGTATATAAAACGGTTTGACAACCTTCCGGGAACCCTGCCGACCGATGAGAAGTCGGCCATCACGGATTTAAGGAATCGGCTGTTGGATTCACTGGTGGTGGATGAGTCGACGCTTCGGAATATAGCGAGGCAGCGGGCCTTGGCCGTAAAAGAACATCTCATAAAACATAGTAATATTGAGGACCGACGACTGCATATGCTCGGTGCTAAAATCCAGGATGGCGTTGTCGGCAAATCGGTTCGCATGGCATTGTCGCTTTCCGGAGGTTAGTGATTCCACATATGACCACTTCGCTGATACTCGCCATAGACCAGGGCACCCACCAAAGCCGGGCCATGCTGGTGGACAACCGGGGGCGAATTTGCGCATCGTCATCCATGGATATCGGGCTCACGCGCATGGATGCGAAAACGGTTATTCAGAATCCGGAAGCGATTTTGCATTCGGTTCAAAGGACTGTAAACGGGGCATTGGCCCAATTGGGTAAGCTTGGCCAAATGGTGGGGGCGGGTATGGCAACCCAGCGGTCAAGTATCGTGGCATGGGATAAGCAAACCGGACGTGCCCTTTCCCCTGTTATCAGCTGGCAGGATCGCCGGGCAGATAGGTGGATGAGCGAATTTGGCTCGAATGCCGATCGGGTAAAGCACTTGACAGGATTGCCCCTTTCCGCCCACTATGGAGCCGGTAAGTTGAGATGGCTGATGGATAATGTACCGAATGTTAAGAGCGCCTATCGCCGAGGCGACCTTGCCTGGGGGCCATTGGCGAGTTTTTTAGTTCACCACTTGGTCCAGGGCTCCCCGTATGTGGTGGATGACGCCAACGCGCAGCGGACGTTGCTCTGGAATCTTTCGTCCCGGCAATGGGATCCATGGCTCTGTGAGCTTTTCCAAATCCCCAGTGCATCGCTGCCCGAATGTCGGCCCATCAGTTGTGCATATGGCCCATTGAAAACCAGCGAAATACCGTTGGTGGCGGTTAACGGTGATCAAACCGCGGCTTTTTGCGGCCTGGGTAGACCCGATGCTCACACAGCATTGATCAATATGGGAAGCGGCGCATTTGTTCTATTTCCAACCGGGAACAAACCGTTTCACCATGAGGCGCTTCTGTCCGGGATTTTCAAAAGCGACCATGGCAGCCGGGAATATGTTTTGGAAGGAACCGTAAACGGTGCTGGGACAGCCCTGACCTGGGCTATGGAAAAATGGCGCATGCCGGATCTTTTCCGAGATCTGCCCGCATGGCTCTTTTCGGATGACGATGTGCCGGTGTTTATCAACGCTGTGGGCGGCCTGGGTTCTCCCTGGTGGCGGACGGACATCTCTTCGCATCTTGTGGGCGATGGTGCACCTTGGCAACGTGCCGTGGCGGTGGTGGAGAGCATCATTTTTCTACTCCAGGCGAACATTGATACCATGCGTAGCCTGGGCGCCGATATCCGGCGATTGAATCTTACCGGCGGTTTGTCAGCGTTGGATGGGTTGTGTCAGAAGCTGGCGAACCTGTCACAAACACCGGTCTACAGGCCGGCAGAGACAGAAGCCACAATCCGGGGCATTTCCTGGCAAGCCTTCGGAGAACCCCGTTTCTGGCCAAAACCCGGGCGTGGCCGTCACTTTACACCTGTTGGAGATTCAGACTTGCATGAGCGATATGTGCGGTTTAGTGATATGTTGAAACTGATACTGGGGGAATCGGCATGATCATATTCGCCCATCGTGGCGCAAGCGGCCATGCGCCGGAGAACACGCTGTTATCCATACAGACCGCTCTGGATATGGGCGCGTGTTGGGTGGAGGTAGATGTCTTTGCCGTTGAAGGAGAACTGGTTGTGATTCATGACCGGCGATTGGAACGACGGACAAACGGCATTGGCGACGTCACCCGGCAACGTTTGTCTTACCTGCGTTCTCTCGATGCGGGCCAGGGTGAACGAATTCCACTGCTTGCCGAGGTCATGGAATTGCTTGCCGGTCGGGCGGGGTTGAATATCGAATTAAAGGGGGCGGATACACCGGGCCCGGTAACGGAACTTGTGGTGAAATATTTTAAAAAAAAGAAGTTTTCCGTTGATCAGATACTGATTTCTTCCTTCAATCATGAGACCCTGTTGGAAGTGAAATCTCTGGTGCCGCCCATTGCCGTGGGTGCGATCATTGGCGGTCTGCCACTTCATGGTGCCAAGTTTGCCGAGGAACTCAACGCCTACTCCATCCACATGAATAGCATTTATATTTCACACGGATTTGTGGTGGATGCCCATCGGCGAGGTTTCAAGGTTTTCGCATATACCGTTAACCACATTGATGAATTCCGGCGGATGGCCTCACTTGGGGTGGATGGTGTGTTCACCAATTATCCGGAAATTGCTGCAGGAGGAAGTGACATTGAACCGAAGTAAAATGATTGATCGCATGGTCGCCGAGGATTTGTGGGATGTGATTGTGATCGGTGGTGGTGCGACCGGCCTTGGCACGGCGGTGGATGCCGCCTCTCGCGGGTATCGCACATTGCTTCTGGAACAGGGGGACTTTGCCCAGGGCACTTCAAGCCGAAGCACCAAGCTCATTCATGGCGGCGTTCGCTATTTACAGCAGGGCAACCTTTCTCTTGTACTGGAAGCGCTGCATGAACGGGGACTGCTGCTGGCCAATGCGCCCCACCTGGTTCACCATCAGGCTTTTTTGGTACCCGCATACGAATGGTGGGAAGGCCCGTTCTTTGGCATCGGCCTGAAATTTTATGATGCTTTGGCCGGAAAGCTCGGGCTGGGACCGAGCAAACGTCTGTCTGGTGAGCAGGTGCTGGAGAAAATACCGACCCTGAACCCCAACGGACTGCGCGGTGGAATCATCTATTATGACGGCCAATTCGATGATGCGCGTCTATCGGTAACCCTTGCCAGGACCCTGGCGGATCTTGGGGGATGCGCTGTTAATTATATGCCGGTGACCCGTCTGGTAAAGAAAGATCGATTTGTAGATGGTGTCGGTGTGCGGGATGCGTTGACGGAACAGGAATACAAAATTAAAGGCCAGGTGGTGATCAATGCCACCGGCATTTTCGTGGACAGCATTCGACGGATGGACGACCCGGAAACCGAAAATCTCCTGGCCCCAAGTCAGGGGATTCATATTGTCCTGGATCAATCGTTTCTTCCGGGTGAGACGGCCATTATGGTTCCGCATACCGACGATGGTCGGGTGTTTTTTGCCGTACCCTGGCATGGGCGGGTGATCGTGGGGACAACGGATACACCGGTTCGAACGCCCCGGGTGGAACCGCACCCGAAACCGGATGAAATTGATTTTCTTCTCTCCCATGCCGCCAGGTATCTTACGGACCATCCGACCCGGCGGGATTTAAAGAGCGTCTTTGCGGGAATTCGCCCCCTGATCCAAAGCGATACCACCATCAAGACGGCCGCTTTGTCGCGAGATCATCATGTTATGGTTTCCCCCACCGGGCTGATCACCGTTGCCGGCGGTAAATGGACCACCTATCGTAAGATGGGCGAGGATGCAATCAACATGGCTGTCAAGGTGGGCGGACTGGCCGAAACAGTTTCCGGAACCAAAAATTTGCGGCTTCACGGGTGGCAGCCGGCGCCGCCTTCCGACGCCGCCTTCCCCGTGTATGGTACGGATGCGAAAGCCTTGAGGGAATTGATTCAGGCAGAACCGGGGCTTGATTGTTTCATTCATCCGAATTTGCCTTACCGAATGGTTGAAATCATATGGGCAGTGCGCTATGAAATGGCGGTAACCTTGGCCGATGTCCTGGCCAGACGGCTTCGGGCGATTGTACTGGACGCGCGTGCCGCCAAGGCAGCTGCGCCGCGTGTCGCAGGCCTGATGGCAAAAGAGATGGGTAAAGATGCCGCCTGGCAAACGGCGCAAATAGCATCGTTCCAAAAGCTTGCCGGGCATTATTTAGCTGACGGACATTGAATGAAAACAAGACGAATAAGGGTTCGCACATAAATAAATTCACAATTTTAGATGTTGAGGCGCCCACATGGCAAGGCACGAAAATTAAAGAATATCAGGATATTCTGTATTTTCGTAACGCCGCCAGGTGGGATGCATCGGCGTATAAAATGTGAAGTTATTTATGCGCGAGCCCTAAGGAGGTCATCATGAAAAAAACCTTTTTTTTAATCGGATTGCTGCTGTTTGCGTTTTCCCACTTCGTCTGGGCCGACCCGCCTGAAACACAGGTGAAATTAGAAACCAGCTTCGGCGATATCATTGTTGAACTTGACAGGATTGCTGCTCCCAAGACGGTTGAAAATTTCCTGAGATATGTCACAGGCGGTGCCTATGACGGCACGATTTTCCACCGGGTCATAGACGGGTTCATGATACAGGGCGGTGGTTTTACACCAGATATGAGAAAGAAACCAACCTATCCACCCATTCGAAATGAAGCATCCAACGGCTTGTCAAACAGCCGCGGAACCGTCGCAATGGCTCGGACAAACGATCCGCACACGGCCACAAACCAGTTTTTCATCAACACGGAAGACAACCGATCACTGGACCATCGTTACCTGAGCCGCCAGGGCAAGTCGGGCTATTGTGTGTTCGGAAAGGTGGTGAGCGGGATGGATGTGGTGAATAGAATTACCAAAGTGGAAACAGGCAGAAAATCCGGCCGCGCTGACGTTCCCATTGCACCGGTTCTGATCAAGCGGGCTTTGGTGGTGACACCTGAAAAAACCGATCTGGATAGCTGAGCGGAGGGCCCGTGACGAATCATTTGAAAAGGGATTACAAAGGATTTGACAGACCGGAGGTGCTTCGGTTTCTCTTCCACCCAAGACCCGAAGGTTTTGGCACGCCGCTGGGTCACAATGCTCGGCGCTTGTCCATTGAGGTTGAAGCGGGCATTTCTCTCGGCGCTTGTTTTTATCCTTCCCACAAGAAGGCGCCCACGATTTTGTTTTTTCACGGCAACGGAGAGATTGTTGCGGACTATGATGGATTGGGTGGCGTTTATATGCAGTTAGGGGTTAATTTTCTTCCGGTGGACTATCGCGGATATGGTCGATCCGGCGGAACCCCTAGCATCAGCGCAATGATGGCAGACTGCCATGCCGTATTCGATTTTTCCCGAAAGTGGCTTGAAGGAGAAGGTTTTATGGGACCGATGGTTGTCATGGGACGGTCATTGGGAAGTGCGCCCGCATTGGAATTGGCGTCCGGTCGACAAAGTGAGATCAGCGGACTGATTATGGAAAGCGGATTTGCATATGAAAAACCGCTTCTGGCCCTATTGGGGGTTCCGGATATCGTTTTGGACTATCCGGAAATGGCGGGGCTCGGAAATCTGGAAAAGATTAAAGTGTTTCGAAAACCGACACTGGTAATTCATGCAGAATACGATCATATTATTCCCTTTTCAGACGGCCAAGCTTTGTTTCAAGCATGTCCTGCCGCGCAGAAGACGTTTTTAAAGATTCCCGGTGCCGATCATAACAGCATCTTGTCTTTATCTCTTTCTGAGTATATGGCGGCAGTAAAAAAACTCTGCGACCATGCAGGAGACACCGAGATGCAATTTATGGATGGGCATTAGGGAAGGTGACATATCCTTGACAGCTATCGGTGCTTTCAGCGCCCCATTTTCGATGCAAGCGACATAAAATGGACAATTTTTCAGTTTGCTAAATATTATTAACCCTTGAGAGTTGCGGGAACGCAAGGGCAATGATTAGGAAAATAGCTTCAATAGGGCTTCAAATTAAATCGTTTTTGCTGAGTCCTTTTCAATTAATCCTTTTCAAGGACGGCCCGATTCAGTTTTTTTCAGTTTTTTTCATAATTTTCTTGACAAATTTTTTAATAAAAGTATTCTTCTTTTCATTCGTTCAAAATAAAGGGCTTGGATGGATGCGTTGGCGTAAACTCATGAAAATATGAGTTATGGGTATAATTTGTTACCATTTACTAGGCGGTGGGAATTTCCAAACAATTTACATTAGGAGGTCTAAATGACTAAAGCTGAACTCGTTGAAAAGATGGCAAAAGATGCAGGTATTTCCAAAGTCGCGGCTGCAACAGCTCTCGACTCCTTCATGGATGGTGTCACCAAGGCCCTGAAGAAAAAAAGCGGCAAAGTTACTTTGGTCGGTTTTGGTACATTCCAGAAAGTTCGTCGCAAAGCACGAAAAGGCCGAAATCCCCAGACTGGCGAAGCAATCAAAATCAAGGCGGCCAATGTTGTAAAATTCAAAGCAGGAAAAAAACTCAAAGACGCTGTATAGCAGCAAGTTTAATCAGATTCGGGGGGTGGACGGTACCAACCACCCACCCCTTTGCCCGTTAAGGGCTCGCACAGAAATAACTTCACATTTTATGCGTCGATGCATCCCACCTGGCTGCGTTACGAAAATACAGAATATCATGATATTCTTTAATTTTCATGCCTTGCCATGTGGGCGCTTCAACACCTAAAATTGTGAATTTATTTCTGTGCGAACCCTAACGGTCAATTCATCCCGTGTAATCTGCCCGATCCTCCCATTCAAAACGGTACAGAAACATTCCACTGCAAAACCAAAGAAAACCTTTAGAAATGGTTTCAAAACCTCATCTTCTATCAATTTTCAACCAACACTCAGATTATACACCGACATCGCTTGTTTCTCACCGACGGTTACCGTATTGACATCCACCAACTTTTTCAATTGATGCGCCAATGTGTGGATGGGGCGAGCGCCTTTGAGGGTCACCCATATATTGAGAACGGATGGTTTGTCCGCCGTCTCCATTTGCAGGGATTCGATTTTAAATCCACGGTGTCGGGTTACGCGCAGAAGTCTTTCCAGTGCAGCGGGACGATTGCGGGTCTCTAAATAGATTGTGTGCGTCATGGTTTTTCCTCCAGCATGTTGTCGTTTGCAGCACCCGGGGGCACAAGGGGCCACACGTTGTCATCGGGATTGATTTTGACGTGAAGTAAATAAGCGCCCGGGGCATTGATCATTTCCTGAAGCGCAGGGAGAACCGCATCCATTTTTTCAATTCTTCGGCCGGGGATATCGAACACCTCGGCCAGGCGGACAAAGTCCGGGTTGTCCGACAGAATGGTTTCACTGTATCGTTCTTCAAAGAATAGTTGCTGCCATTGCTTGACCATTCCCAGACGTTGGTTGTCCATGATTACGATCTTAATAGGCAGGTGATACCGGCGAACCGTTGCAAGCTCCTGGACATTCATCATGAAGGAGCCATCTCCGGCTACATTGATAATGCACCGATCCGGTTTGGCCATCTGAGCGCCAATGGCTGCCGGAAGTCCGAAGCCCATGGCTCCCAGCCCGCCACTGCTCAGGTGTGTGTCCGGTCCATCAAAGGCCATATGCTGGGCGACCCACATCTGATGCTGTCCCACATCACAGCAGACCACACTGCCCTTTGGTTTCATGTCTGAAAGCTGTTTCAGCAGCGCCGGCGCATAGATATGGTCTCCAGGGCGGTCATAACGCCACGCATTTGCGGATTTTAGCGCATCGCACATTGCCAGCCAGGGCGAAATGTCCAGTTTTTGAGCCAACCTGGGCAGCATCGTGCAAAGATCACCCAGGAGGCCGAGATCCACCGGGCGTCGTTTGCTGATCTCCGCTGGATCCACGTCGATATGGATAATTTTGGCCTTGGGTGCGAATTCATCGATTTTTCCCGTAACC
>JAFDDL010000677.1 GCA_019310865.1 Deltaproteobacteria bacterium
AAGCAGCGGAAAGTGAACTCGATGACCTGTTCGAAGAAAAAGGCGATATTTTAAAGAGTCAGCTTAGTTTTTCTCATGACAGTACCACCCTGAAAAATTTCAGTGACTCAAAGGCGTTTAAAGCCAACTACCCTTTCACACCGTTTCATTTTCAGCTGGTACAAAATATTTTCGAATCCATCCGAAAAGCCGGCGCGGCTGGTTTACACCTGGCCCGTGGTGAGCGTTCTATGCTCGATGCTTTTCAATCCGCCGCTATCAGCCTTTCATCCAGAGATACCGGTGCCCTGGTTCCGCTTTACGAATTTTTTCCTTGTATTGAGAATTTTCTGGATACAACGGTCATGCTGAGCATCAATAACGCAAAGGATAATTCCAGTTTGGAAATGCCCTTTGACCTTCACCTGCTCCAAGCATTGTTCCTGATCCGGTATGTGGAGCTGATAAAGCCCAATGTGGATAACCTGGTGACCCTTTGCATCGACCAGGTAGATGCAGACCGGATCAGTTTAAAACAAAAAATTGAAGCCTCCCTTGAGCGTCTTGAAAAACAGAACCTGATCAACCGCAATGGCGATCTTTATTTTTTCCTGACCAACGATGAACGGGAAGTTTCGCGGGAGATTAAAAATGTGACAATACCGTCTGCCGCTGAATCTCAATTTTTAGGTGAAATCATTTTTGATGACATCCTGAAAGGGAAAACCAAACATCGCTACATACCCTATAAAAACGATTACCCGTTTAACCGTATTTGCGATGATCGTATCTGGGGCAAAGAGGTGAAAGATGAATTGGGACTTGAGATTATCAGTCCTCTGCACGACGAATATAATTTATTTATTCCTGCAAAATGCAATCTATACAGCGCCAATAAAGACGGTCATGTCATCGCCAAACTGCATGACGACAAGGCCCTGATTACCGAAATTCGCATCTATCTCCAGACCGAAAAATATATAAATGACAAAAGCAGTGCTGCTGCATCCACCAATTTGAAACAGATTCTCAGAGACAGGGCTGATGAAAATCGAAGCCGAAGAGACCGGCTGACGGATATGGTGGATACAATGCTTGTGCAGGCTGAGTATTATGTCCTGGGTAAGGGGCTCGAAATAAAAGGTCAAACCACCTCCAAGGCATTGGACGAGGCTTTTGACCACCTGATCCGGAATGTTTTCAGCAAATACAGTTATCTGACCATACAATTTGACGAACCCCTCAAGGAGATCAAGCAGATCCTCCAGTCTGATGATATCACCCAGCAGCAGCTGATGATGGATTTCGAGAAGGCTGAACCTTCAGATATCAAGGAGATCAGAACCTTTGTTGACCTTAAAACGGTCAGTAACCAGGCAATCATTCTATCCGATCTGGTCCGCCATTTTGCTAAGCGTCCTTATGGGTGGGGAGCTTTGCAGGTTGTTATTTTAACTGCAAAGCTGTTCATGTCTGGAAATATAAGACTGGTTTTGGATGGAACCAAGATTAAACCCAAAGACGCCATCGCCCCCCTGACCAAGACACCGCAGTGGAAAAAAGTGAAACTTGTTAAACGCACCAACCTCTCCAAGGTGGAAACCCAAAATGCACAGACTTTAGGTAAGGAACTATTTGGCTCCATCGCTCCGGACGGGCAGGACCAACTGGCACAATATCTTAGGGGTGGGTTGAACAAATGGGTTCAGATGCTTGAAAAATTCAAACCACTTGCAGATACGGGAAATTATCCAGGTAAAAGAGAAATAGATGATTGCCTGGCCACTGCAAACACGCTGTTGAAGACTCATGATTCCTATGAACTGGTCAAAGAGTTCAACGCTAAAAAAGAGGATCTTAAGGATACTGCCAATGATCTTTATGAATTAAAGGATTTTTATACGAATCAAAAAAGCACCTGGGAAACCTTGCGAAACGCGATGGACAGGTTTAAGCCCAACCAGAGTGCTCTTAAAAAGGATATGGCTGCCGAAAAGGCAATGCAGAAGATGTCTCAAATCTTGAGCGCTCCCAGTCCCTATGGCATGTTAAAGGATGTGAATGATCTGGTATCAGGGGTTGAGGCCGTCAATAATGCTTTGATCGATAAAAATCGTGAATCTGCCGCTAGAGAGGTCGAAAATAAAATCGGCCAAGTTTCCACCTTGCTCAAGAATCACAACGCTGATCCGGATTTCAGTAACAAATCATTATATCCCCTACAGGAGATCAAAAAGAAAATCCTGACGGAATACAGCATCCCCCAAATCATCACATTCAGTGTAAATGACGCCCAGGAACTGTTTGAAGAGGAATTGGGATACATTGATGAGGCTTTCGAACCCCAAAAAGATCCTGACCAGAAATCGAAGCCGATCAAAACGATAAAACCGGCCAACTTGAAACAAAAGGCCTATCTGGAAACGGTGGAGGATGTGGATATTTTTGTGAAGAAAGTGAAAGATACGCTCCTGGAAGCAGTAAACAACAATATCCGGATCAGAATCGAATAGGTGAACACCAGCACATAAAGGTTTTTAGATGAATACATCCACGATCAAGGCATATGCAATCCAGGCACGCAGGGATTTTATAAAGGCAGTAACCGAACGGGCAAATATCTACGGAATTTTTTCCGATGATCATATCGATTCGATAGCGTTTAAGGGTGATATGGCC
>JAFDDL010000678.1 GCA_019310865.1 Deltaproteobacteria bacterium
TGAACGTGGCAGCCGATTCTCTGATGAGCGCCGCCTACACGGGGACCATTGGCGGACTCGTTATCATCTCCTGCGATGATCCCGGTCCCCATTCTTCCCAGACGGAGCAGGATACCCGTCTCATGGCCCGGCTGGCCAAGGTGCCGGTATTCGATCCCGCCACGCCGCAGGAGGCCAGGGAGATGGTCGGTCAGGCACTTGAACTTTCAGAAGAATTCGGTGTCCCGGTGATTCTGAGACCCACCATTCGGGTCTGCCACGGGCGACAGAATATCATCCCGGGGACACTCAAATCAAATGATCGGAAAGCGAAATTTGAAAAAAATCCGGCACGTTGGGCGGCCACGCCTCGCTTTCGTCTCAAGCTCCACGGAGAATTAAACCGAAAGCTAATAGATATCGGCAACCGCTTCAATGGACTCGAACCATTCAATAGCCATGACCTGGAAACGGGCCGACAATACCCGCTGGGGGTCATCGCGGGTGGCGTTTCCTGGGCTGTGGTAAAGGATCTTCTTACGGAAAGCGACCGAATCGATATTCCACTGCTTAAACTCGGTGCGCCCTATCCATTTCCGGAAAAACTCGCAGATGATTTCATGGGCGCTTGTGAAAAAGTCCTGGTTGTGGAAGAGACCGACACCGTCATTGAATTGCTGCTACGCAATAAAGAAAAAACCCTCGGACGGTTCTCCGGGCACGTACCTGCCGAAGGTGAACTGGTGCCGCCGGTTGTAGAAAAGATCCTTAACACCGTATTGGGTGAGAACGGGTTAGAAATGCTGGAAAGCAACAGCGACCCGGAAGCGATGGAACTGGTGGCATCACTTGAACTGCCCATCCGCAAACCCACACTCTGCGCCGGCTGTCCTCACCGGGCGGCTTTCTTTGCAATCCGCAGGGCACGACCAAAGGCCATTTACGCATCCGATATCGGCTGCTACACCCTGGGGCTTAATATGGGCTGCGTAGACACCTGTCTCGATATGGGGGCGGGCATTACCATGGGTTCCGGATTTTACCAGGCATTCAAACAGGACGGGATCGAACAGCCGGTGGTGGCCACGATTGGTGACTCGACTTTTTTTCATTCCGGTACCACCGGTTTGATGAACGCGGTTTACAATGATGCCCGATTTATCCTGGTGATTCTGGACAACCAGACCACGGCCATGACCGGCATGCAGCCCGCGATTTCAACGGGTATCCGGGCGGACGGCAGCATGGGCAAGGCCATTGCACTGGAGCAGATAGTCGCTGGCTGTGGTATCGACTATATCGAAGTGGTCGATCCCTATGATTTGGAAGCCATGCGCACCGAGCTTAAAAAAGCGTCGGAATATGTCGGTAATCCGGACGGCGGGGTCGCGGTGATTATCTCACGGCACCCGTGCGTCATTAATGATCGGGACGGAGCGCTTCCAACGAAAATCAATGTCACGGTTACAGCGGATTGTGATCAATGCAATTTCTGCCATGAGCGTTTTGAATGCCC
The DNA here is from genome assembly GCA_019310865.1 of Deltaproteobacteria bacterium. Next base: position 1,496 of record JAFDDL010000678.1, read on the forward strand.
GGCCCTTTATAAGGATGAACGCCTTGGGCGTACGGCTGTGGATGCGGTTCTTTGTGCCCGGTGCGGCGTTTGTTTGCAGGTTTGTCCCAAGGACGCAATCGTTGAGGTGTGATTTTGGTAAAAGGAGATCAAGATATGCGACAGATCAACATGGTTCTTTGCGGTTTGGGCGGACAGGGGATATTGTTTATGACCAAGGTGCTGGCCCGGACAGCGCTTGGAAAAGGGATGAATGTTCTCGGGGCGGAGACCCATGGCATGGCCCAGCGGGGTGGGTCGGTGGTCTCCCATCTCAGGTTAGGCAATGTTAACAGCAGCCTGGTCAATGCCGGTGAATGTCACCAAATGCTGGCCCTGGAAGAAAACGAAGCCTGCCGCAACCTTCCCCTTCTCGCACAGGGTGGGACATTGTTTGTAAACACGAACGCCAATCCATTTCCCGAAAGCCGAGTGCAAACGTATCTCAACCGGCTGGAGATTAAATGCCGATCCGTTTCCGCTGGAAAAATCGCCTTGGATCTCGGCACCCCAATGGCCTCAAACCTGGCCCTTATCGGGTTCATGTCAACATTCAAAGAGAGCCCTTTCAGCACCGCGGAAATAAGGACCACCATTGACACCATCAGCCCGGACAGGTTCAAGACCATGAACTTCAAGGTGTTTGATGCCGGCTGCCGATGGCGGCAACAAGCCGACCACTGACAGGAAAACACGTAGCGACAGAAAGGGAACACAATGGAATGGTTTAAAAAAATAAAAATTCTGGCATTAGAACAGGCAACCGTGGTACCTTATTTAACATATCGCCTGGCTCAGGACGGGTTTGAGGTCATCCGAATGGAACACCCCGTTTACGGTGATCCCAATCGGCTCATCGGCGAGCGCGTCATCGATGAAGACCGGATGAATTCCTATTATTTGTGCATTAATTCCGGGAAAAAGGCCATCACCCTCAATCTTGCCGCACCTGAGGGGCAGGAAATTTTCAAATCTATTATTCAAAAACTTGATATCGATGTGTTTATCACCAACCAACTGCCCAAAAACTACGAAAAGCTGGGGATTGATTACATCTCGCTCAAAAGCATCAAACCGGACATTATCTGGCTGGGCGTTACCGGATTCGGGCCTGACAGCAATGAAGCCGCCTATGATCCGATT
>JAFDDL010000679.1 GCA_019310865.1 Deltaproteobacteria bacterium
GGCGGCGCCGGCACAACCGCCACTGCAGCTATCAGCGGTGTGCCCCAGATTATCGTCCCCCACGCCCTGGATCAGCATTACTGGGGAAATCGGATTTTCAGCATCGGGCTCGGTCCCAAACCGATTCCGCGTTCCCGGCTCACATCGACTAACCTGGCCGCAGCGATCCGAACCTGTCTTTCAACGAATGATATTAAAAAAAATGCCCACCGCGTCGCTCGACAGATCCGCCGTGGGGACAGTGTATCCAGGGCGGTTCGCGAAATCGAGCGAACCAAATTCGTATTTTCCCGAAGGAGAACGAAATGAACGTAACCCAAAAGCTTGCGGAATTCTGTTCAGAATTGACCTTTAACGCGCTTTCCTCACCGACTGTGGAAGCGGCCAAACAGCTTACCCTGGATTTTCTGGGCGTGGCGGCAAGGGGCGCAACAGCGGACTCGAGCCGGATTATGATCGAGACCATCAAACCACTGGCCGGCCCCGGAAATGCCGTGACCATCGCCGGTAACTGCTGCATGCCGCCCCAGTATGCTGCGCTGATCAACGGCACCTTCGGTCATGCGCTGGATTATGACGATGTATGCAATGTGGCGTCCCTTCATCCGGGTGTCGCTGTATTCCCATCGGCTTTAGCCGTCACACAGTTGGTAAACGGCGAGGGAAAGGATTTTCTCCTGGCGGCCGTGTTGGGCTATGAGGTCATGTGCCGCCTGGGCAAGGCGCTGGGCCCGGCCAAACACTACGGCCGTGGGTTTCACCCCACCGCCACCTGCGGCACCTTTGGTGCGGCGGCTTCGGCCGGACGTCTGCTGGGAATGGATAGCAAGCGGCTGGCAAACGCGTTTGGCATCGCCGGAAGCCAGACATCCGGCTCCATGGAATTTTTGGCGGAGGGCGCCTGGACAAAACGCATGCATCCCGGATGGGCCGCCCAAAGCGGCGTCATTGCAGCTTTCTTGGCCCAAAACGGTTTCAAGGGGCCCACCACCATTTTCGAAGGCAGAGACGGTTTTCTCAACTCGTACTCCACCGATACCAATCCGGAAGAACTCATCGAAAGTCTCGGTGATGCTTACTTTGTGAGAAGAACAAGTGTAAAACCTCACTCATGCTGCCGTTATAAGCATTCACCCATCGACGGTATCACCACCATCATCCGGGAAAACAACCTGTCCCCGGACGACATCGACACCGTCACCCTGGGCATCCTGGACGTGGCGTTTCCCATCATCATCGAGCCGGAAACGGTCAAATACAATCCGCAAAATGTCGTCGATGCGCAGTTCAGTATGCCTTTTGGCGCCGCGGTGGCCATTTTATTCGGTAATGCAACACCCAATGAATATACAGACGAAAAAGTGAACTCACCCGCTGTTCATGATATGATGAAGAAAATTCGAATTGTGAAAGACCCCGCTCTGAATGCCATGTATCCTGAGAAATGGCCGGCATCGGTGGAAATTCACACAAAGGCCGGTAATTCTTATCGCACCTTCATCGAATATCCCAAAGGCGATCCGGAAAATCCCCTTAACTGGGAAGAATTAACTGAGAAATTCAAGAAAACTACCCGTATCGTCTACAATTCAAATGCTCAGCAGGAAATCATCCAGCAGGTAAAGCATTTGGAGGAATTAAAGGATCTGTCCCGGCTGTTTCAATTGCTGAACATACAATGTGCATAACCTAATCCGGCGGGGCCCGGATTCTCGCCACACCCAGTCTCCCACCGGACTTGCGCCTGCTCAACCTGACCACAGGCGCCGTCCGATGGTCGAACTGCCCTTTGTGGATAATCACTATTGAACCTCTATGACGCCCTGGGTTAATAATTTTCCATTACGCCCACTCCCACTCGACCTTGGATTCGAAATCTCCAGGTTATATTTGTATACACCGGGCTTATTCCAAAAAAGACTTGCTGTTTTTCCCCGCGGCAACGACTCGCTGATATAACATGATTCACCCGCCTTGAGCTGCATTTCCGAAAAGCCTGTGGGTGATTCAGAGGCCAGCATGCACTGTTTCGCGTTCTCTCGAAAGCTAACTTGAACCTCTTCCCTCGCAACCCAATTAACCCATACCGTACAGGTTCCAACCGGGACCGTAATTTTAGAAGGAAATACCTCAAGTCGTGAACTTCCCCCACCTTTCGTATGCTCTATCCGGATGATCTGGCACATATCTGCATGAACCGAACTTGCGCCCAGTGTTAAAATTGCAAATACAATAAAGAAGGCGCTCGCTGTTTTAAAACCCAAATTTGCTGTATTCATAATTCGCTCCTTTCGTTATGGTAAGAAATAATAATAATTCCGACTCAGTTAATTATCAGTCCATTGTTTCTTGAAAAACTTACATACAATTTGAAATAATGCCAAAACACAAATATGAAAGGCTCTTGACACAACATTTATAAATAAGATACTCATTTTTCTATGCTTTCCTGAGTCGTAGCGCCTGGGCCTCCCTTCATTATGCGATGCTGCGTGGCCAATGATGGACTCTTTTAGTTGCCCATTTTATAACAGCCCACTCAATCCGGAAATAATCGTGCCCAAACGCGCGGACGATCCGTGATTTATCATTTTCAGGAAATACTGGCCGGGGAAAACATGCTTGTCGATTTTCTTCAGAATCCGCTGCATTTTATTTAGGCCATGTAACTATTAGCTTCATACCATTTGTTATATTCACTCTCATGAAAGATTTATTTTCAGTATATACAAACTGTTATAGTCTTAATTCAGAAATCGCTTCATTATCTTATCCGGGGCATGTTCCGTGAAGGGATATTTGTATTTATGTCTATTATTCAATATATAAATGTAATTGACTTATGTAACTATTTGTTTTAAACAAGTAGTTACATACTGGTTTCAGTAAGATAAAAACTACATAAGGCACCGCGAGTGATGCCGAGAGGGGTGATATGAAGCGGTTCATATTTGATTCGATTCTCGATGAGGAAAACATCTGTAACCTAGAAAAAGAAAAGCATAAAATCATCAAGGGCGTCGACAATGGCCTGAAACTACTGGTCTATGGCAAGCGCAATATGGGCAAGACATCTCTTGTCAAGAATGTTACGGCAAAATCGTGGCTTAGGCATCAATCTTCCGGCTTTTTCATGTACGTTGACCTGATGGGGGTCAAACAATTATCTCAGGTTTCCGAACGAATGACTATCGCCTTCTCCGAGGCGTATAACGCTTGCTTCAAAATGAAATCTGTTTTTAACAATATGCTAAAAATCATCAAGGGGATAAACCCATCGATCTCGCTTGATGAGAAGGGCTCCCCCAAATTATCTTTCGGCATCGTGGAAGGGGAAAAAATAAGACCGTTTACAAATATTCTGAAACAGCTGGATCTGATTTATGCATCCAACATACCCATTCTCCTGGTGTTGGATGAATTTCAGGACATCGCCTTGATCGATGAGGCCGAAGCGCTGTTTCGTAGCGGCCTGGAACATATTGATTCACGGATACCGGTAATAATCTTAGGGTCCAAGCAACACCTGTTAAACCGTATTTTCGCGCGCCCCAAGGCCCCGTTTTTTAATTGGGGTACCCATGTTTATTTCGAAGTAATTAATTATCATGATTACTGGCAATATATGGATGAACGCTTCAAACAGGAAGGATTCCGGATCTCATTTGAGAATGCCAAATACCTGCAGGACAAGATGTCGAGAATGCCGGAAGCGATAAACAGGCTCTGCTTCGCCTTATTATTCCATGACATCCCGAAAGGAGAAATCACAAAAGAAGATATTGACTCGGGGTTATCCAAAATTGTCTATGATCGGCGAAACGCACCGGAGATATATTTATCCGGTTTTACGACATCGGAACAGAAGGTAATTATCAACATAGCGAAAACTGAGCCTGTGCTGCATCCCCAGGGAAAGGATTTCATCAAGAACATCAATTTGACTGCACCCGGGGTTCGAAAAATAATGATGAAACTCGAGGACGAGGCCGTTGTTTACAAGGAGAATGTCGGCTACACCCTGGCGGATCCGCTCTTGAAGCAGCATATTTTAAGATTCAGGCTTTAGGGCTCGCGAGGGAAAACGAAGATTCCGAAAATGACGGTGCACGTCCCCCATTGCCCTCAACCGCTTAGTACACGCCGTATTTTTTTGTGCTTTCCAGATAGGCAACGACATTCTCAGGCTTTGCCTGATCAATAATTGCCCCCGGTGCGAGAAAAAAGCCACCGCCCGGCGCGACCGTGTCAATCAATTCTTTGCAGTAATCTTCCATCATCTGCGGTGTGCCGGTGGAAAATAGAGAAGCCGGCACATTGCCGCCGATGCACGCAAAACTTTCGAATTTCTCCTTGGCCGTTTTCATATCGGTCCTGTCAAACATCCAAACGGTCCTGCCGACCGGCAGCCCGGATTCGGCGATGATATCGAGCCGCTCATTATACCCACCTTCTACAAACGGCACAGGAATCAGCCCGGCATCAATCAACGCAATCAATTGGGCGCGGAAAGTCGGCCAGTAAAACTTGGCGAATTGTTCATTGGACATGAACCCGTCAGCGCCCTTATGCAGGGGAATGATCACAAAGGGAATCCGTGTCTTCATAGCGGCTTGCGCCGCCATCTGGACGGATATCGGCACCAGCGCCTCGCAAGCAGCGATGAGTCTGTCCGGCCGCCGATACATATCGAGCATGACACCGCGGGTGCCGCGCATGGTATCGCCGATAAGATCAAAGGGTGCAAAGGTAAGTCCCCCCAAATTATTCGGCATACCCAAATTCGTCATGATCTGCATCCCGGCCATCTGGTACGCGTGCACATCCGCCATGGCATGATCCGCCGCTTTGAGCAACGTGTCGAGTGCCTCGCGCAGCGGTCCTTTGGCAAACGGCAGCAACAAGGGCGTCACCCCGGGCGCTTCCACCATATTGAATAAGCTGGGCAGCAGTTCCAGTCCTTTCAACCCGTCACAAACCCGCGGCAGAAATCTTCGCAGCATATAGCCTTCAGGATTGGCAATTAACTGGTCATATTCATCGGCATGCATGTATTCGTCTTCGACATACTGAA
>JAFDDL010000680.1 GCA_019310865.1 Deltaproteobacteria bacterium
ACGGACAGTGAGGATAGATACATTCTTTGCAATCCCGGCATAGACCGCCGTGTCCCACAACTGCCAGTTCCTTTTTCCCAATATGCTCCCCGGCCAGAATTCTCGGCAGCACCAGGTCCAGCACGGTAACCCGGTGATACATCCCGCAGGCCGGCACGCCGAGAAGCGGCACATCACCGATATAGGCCACCAGGAACATGGCCCCGGGAAGGGCCGCCGATCCGTAATGCATCTCCCCTACCCCGGCGTTTCGAATCCCCTTTCGGGTCACATCGTCCGGATCCACGCTCATCCCACCGCTTAGAAGCAACAAGTCGCAGCCATCATCAATGTGCTTTTCGATAGCACGGGTGATGAAAGCCTCATCGTCCGGTGCGAATTCAACCCCGGCTACGTACGAGCCAAGTGAGTCTATTTTTTCGGTGAGTATGGGCTCAAATCGGTCCTGGATCAGTCCGTGGTAAACCTCCGTACCGGTGATCACGATCCCGACGCGTGCCTTTCTCAAAGGGCGCACCGCTACCACACTGCCGCTTTCAGTGGCAACGGTCACCGCCTGTTCGACCGGCTCGCGTTTCATGACAAGCGGAATGGCCCGCGTCGCCGCCACCTGTTCCTGCTTTTTAACAAGGGTGTGACTGTGCAAGGTGGCGCACATCACTTCATCCACCATGTTAAACTCCGCCAGGGCCGCCGTATCGATCACCAGCAGGCCGTCGTATGCGGCATGCAGGCTGATCTTGCCTTCCTTGGGGTCATCTTTCCATTGGATGCCATCTCCGGCCAGTGACCGGGCCAACATGGTTGCGGCCTGGTTTTCGTGGATTTCGTCATCTTCCAACTCGATCATGTACAGATGATTTTTCCCAAGTTTCTGCAGGTGACAGATATCGCCGTCACACACTGTTTGCCCCTTACGGAAAGCAGCGCCTTTAAACTCACCGGGGCGAATCTCAGTGATGTCATGGGCCAGTACGGTACCGACGGCGTCTTGAACCGAAATTTTTTTCAGCATGCTTCATTCTCCTTCAATTCTGCATGGTCATTGAATGGAATCTTTGTTCCTCGACCCGCTTATCCGGTCGGTTTGATGCGAAAATCGGAAATGCTGGGCGGAATCACCGCACGTTCTTTTGGTTTTTCCAATTGAGGCACATAGTCGTATGGCACGCGGTACGCGCGGTATACCAGATTGAACTTGCCTCTTTGGTTATAATACGGGCTGATATACTCCCAGACGATTTCGTGAGCCGGCGTGACTTCCTGAACCTGCCCGACGGCCCCGTTGGTAATGAGGGTGTTGCCGTTGGGCAGGCGCTGTGCAGAGCTCACATAATCCGAGTAAAACTGATATTTGTTGCGCATTCCCATCACTTTACCGGAATGTTCCCACTTGATTTTCAGGCTGACGGGATCAATCTCGATGACTCGGGAATAGTCCCGGCGGGCATCTGACCAGCCCAGATGCGCACCCGGATTGCGAGGACCATATCCGGCATACCCGCCGTTGTCATAGATCATAATATTGCCTTCGCCGGGCAGGCCTTTAGGAATCATGTGTGTGTGATGCTGCCCGATGATCTGGCCCAGCTTCTTGTAGGCGCGTTTATATTTCTTTCCGCCGAATTCCCAAACGATATCCCGATAGTACAGGGGACCTATTTGCCAGACGATCTTTCCGGTGGTCTTTTCAATGATGCAGCTAGTATTGGTTTGCTTGTTGGATATGATGACATTTTCCGGATTAAAAACAGTGTATTTGATCGGGTCCTCTTCGTACCATTTGTTCGGCCCGAGGTAGGAAGCCGAGTTCATATGAACCCAGTCGCCCCCCTTCACCCCCGGCGTCCGGGTCATGGAGAAGGTCGGATATTTTCGAATGGTTTTCTTCATTTCGGGTGGAAAATTCATCTCCTCAAAGTGATCGCTGGCCAACCACTCCCAAACGATTTTACCGTCGTTGTCCACCTCTACAATGTAATCATCGTAGAGTGGCTTATCCGTGATAGCTGTGTTTTCAACTATTTTATGGGACAGGATCAACACCTTACCCTTCCAGCTGTCCACGGGCATGCCCGGTGCATGATATCCCACCGGATTGCCCTGCAACTGGTAATCGTGGTGCATACCTGCCTTGGGAACGCGGCGCACGACTTTGCCTTCCCAGTCCACGATCACAAAATCGGTGGAGTGTTCATCGCCCCAGATGCGGCCCTTTTTTTCCGGACTCGGTCTCATCGTGCCCGCCAGAAGTCCACCCTTGATCAGTTTGGGCGGATGCTCCGCCTGGCAGATATCCTTCCACTGTTTGACCACGTTACCGTTCATGTCGATAAGCACCGTGCCTTCGCTCTCCACCTCGGTACCGAACACTGTGTAGCCGTTAAAACATTTCTCCGGTTTATAAATGGTCGTGCCATGAGGGAAAACGGTCGGAAAGGAAAAGGCAACCAGGGGAAGCATCAACGCCAAAATAATCAATGCGCCAGTGCCAATGAAAATCTGTCTTCTGTTCATATTCTCTCCTGCCACATTCCAACTATCTATATGTTCTGTGTGAAGGAGGGCGACTTTCCCCGCCCTCCTCTTCTTTTATGTCCAGCGTCTCGATTTAATAAGGGCTGGCAAAAGTCTGTTCACCCTCAGCCGGGATAT
>JAFDDL010000681.1 GCA_019310865.1 Deltaproteobacteria bacterium
AATTTCAATGTGCGTCACGTTCCAACTAGATGTTTCCTATCACTAAACGTTGAAATCGATGCTAGCATGGATCGAAAATGGCTGGACTAAACCGCTACGCGGTAGCAGCCCCACCTTTTGCTTAACTCACCAACATTCCTCCAATTTTTAATCCCTTTCCTTCAGTTCTCAATCGTATAAAATACCCCCATCTTTTAATCAATCTAATTATGGAGGTGTAAAATGACGGAATTGCGTAAAAAAATGCTCAAAATGATGGACCTAAGAAACCTCGGAGAACACTCTCAACGAACTTATTTGACAGCCGTTACAGGGCTTGCCAAACATTACCGGAAATCGCCCGATGAAATTTCTAAAGAAATGATCGAGGACTATCTGCTTTATTTGAAAAATGAAGAGAACCGCGCCCCTAAGGGTGTGGGGGTTGTCGTGAGCGGTTTGAGATTTTTTTGCAAACACGTTCTTAACGATGTGGAGAGATCTCCAAACTATGCGACCAGAACTGTCAGGAAACTACCCACCGTTTTAACACAAGAAGAAGTATGGCGAATCATAAATGTGCCTGAGAACATCAAACACCGGCTTCTTTTAATGACTACCTATTCAGCCGGACTCAGAGCCGGCGAGGCTATCATGCTCAAGCCCAAGCATATCGACAGCGAGCGGATGCTGATAAAAGTCGAAAACGGAAAGGGCGGCAAAGACCGCTATACCCTGCTTTCTGAGAAACTATTGTATGAGCTTCGTCAGTACTACAAAGAATACCAGCCCAAAGAATACCTGTTCCCCTCGGACTTTAAGGGAAGAACCTTCTTAAGCTATGAGACGCTGCGCAGTACTTACGAAGATGCCCGAAAGAAAGCCGGTGTCAACAAAGGATCCGGGCTCCATACACTGCGTCACTCCTTTGCTACTCATCTGCTTGAGGCGGGCTGCGATCTTCGTAAAATTCAACTCGTGTTGGGTCACAAAAACCTAACAACCACAATGATTTACCTACATGTCAGCCGCAAGACACTATCGAAAGTCAAAAGCCCGCTGGATCTGTTTGAATCCGATAACGCTACCAAAAATAAAACGGAGGTGGATGATGAGACAAACAGCTAATGACCAGCGCGCGAACAACGTCTTTCCTGTCGGAACTGGTTCTGTGGAAGTGGCCGATATTCTACGAGAGCATATTGTTGAATATCAGGACACCTACCCACTAATGTCCGAACAGTACAAGATTGTCCATAACCTTCTAAGCTGTCGAACGGCTGTGCTTGGCGGACACGTCGAGAGGTGCGACCAGTGTGGCACGCAGCGAATTTCCTATAATTCGTGCCGCAACCGACATTGTCCCAAGTGCCAGCACATGCCCCGAGAAAGATGGCTTGAGGCAAGAAAAGCCGAGCTGCTACCTGTCAGTTACTTTCATAGTGTTTTTACACTGCCACATGATCTTAATCCCATTATCTTGTTTAATAAAAAGATCATGCTGACCATTTTATTCAAGGCCGTGTCCGAAACATTGCAGGCCTTTGGTGCAAACCCGAAAAACAAACTGGGCGGCAAACTCGGCTTCATTGCCATATTACACACTTGGGATCAGCTTCTCAATGCCCATTTCCATCTTCACTGCCTGATCCCCGGCGGGGCATTGAAATCCGATGGTTCCTGGTGCTCTTGCAAGCATGCGTATTTGTTTAATGTAGAGGCGCTCTCTGTGACGTTCCGGGGAAAATTTCTTGAGCATATGACCAGCGCCTACCAGGCTGGCAAATTGAAGTTCCCGGGCATCAGTGCCCCATTTGAAACACCGAATCGATTCAACCAGTTGAAAAAAACGCTCTATTGCAAAAAATGGGTAGTCCATATGAAACCGGCGATTGAGCGCCCTGAGTATGTGCTTGAATATTTAGGCCGTTATACCCACCGGGTGGCCATATCCAATAACCGAATCATGTCGTTGGAAGATGGGTTGGTCACCTTTAAGTATAAAAACCGCGAGACCCATCAGATCCTGGATACCACGGTCACGGCGGTTGAGTTTATCCGGCGTTTTTTAATACATTCGCTACCGAAACGCTTTGTCAGAATCCGTCATTTTGGTTTTTTGTCAAATCGGTATAAAAAAAATAATATCCAAATAATCCGAAAGTTTTTAGGACAATCAACAACGGATGTGGAAACGGGAAAAAAGTCCATTGAAGAGATGATGCTCAAGCTGACCGGAGTTGATATTACCAAATGCCCTTGCTGTGAGAAAGGCACCATGCGGGTCGTATACGAAATGCCACGGCCCACGTATTCGTATTTAAATCAGGTTATTCGGCCACCCGATTTGCGAAAAAGGACCTGATCTCGATCTTACAGCTCGATTTTTGATATTTAAATGGACTCGTGCGCCTTTTGGCTATGGCCGAAAGCGACCGGACAAGTGCGCCCGTAAGTGTCGAACTATTACATAGTTGCTGCTTCTGCGATCATATTTTGTCTGAAAAATGAAATGAAACGGTGATAAAATCAAATGCAGTCATTCGAATCACAGTTAAATTGGCAAATCATAATTCACCATCGGGTATGGCTTCGAGATACTATCTCCATAGGTATGATCCTGGTCATTGGAGTCGGCCCGCGGCTTAGTCCAGCCACGTTTTATCCATAATCCC
>JAFDDL010000682.1 GCA_019310865.1 Deltaproteobacteria bacterium
GACAATGACCGTATCTGAGGCGCAAAGTGTATCTCCTCGATAATGAGCACCTTTGGAACTGACGGGTTGTAGCCGCAAACCGGTTTCTCGGCAGGACATAACCAGTTTGCATAATTGCTTGACTGAGTCAGGCTTAACCAGAGCCACCGGGACCTTTCCTTGCCCGCCGCTGTTATTTTCACGAAAAACATTTAATATGTCACGGTCACAGGATACCCGGAGTTCGGGTAATTTTAATTTAATTTTATTGAAAATATCCGCCATAATTTTTCCCCCATATTTTTAGAAAACGGATTAATTGCTTTGTTTAAGAATAGGATACAGGAGGAATTAATATACTGATATACCGGCAGGTGCCAAAAAGGGAACAGTTTATGCCAAAATTTTAAGATGATACCTTCCGGCCTTCTGCATTAGTGCTTTTTCATCACCTTCCTGGCCGGAAAATTCTTTTGTCGAGATCGGTTATAAGCAGAAGGGAAAGTGGGCTGTGGCTGTGGGGCTGGGCTGTGGGGCTGTTGCTGTGGGGTCGGACCAAGGTGAATGCCTGATAATCTATGATTTAGACTAAAAAAGCCTTGTTTTTTCGGCTTAAAACGATGTTTTTTGTATCGAAAGGGGAGTTTTAAGGGTGGTGCTATGACGTTGTTTTCCGCCGAGTCGGCGGTCAGCATCCTGGACGAACTGGTTTTCTTTCAACAATGGTTGGATTATCGGTGTTTCTCGTGCGCTGGATAATGCCTGTCCCGGTTCGGCTTCCACGATTGAAATTCTGACAATTTAAGCCGATACCTGGCCACGCTTCCTTCGTGCAGGCGCTGCAGGGCCTCCATTACAATTTTGATAAAAGCTTCTCTGTCATTTTCAGATACCAATTCGTCTGCCAGTCGCTGAATATTTTTTGCGGATGATTCTTGGCGGCCCCGGACAATTGTCTGCACGGCCAGGATCAATGCCTCCCGGTAGCGGATACGGATAGGATCCGGCTCGGCCACGGTTTTAGTAATCGCGAGGTAACGCTGGCATGAGCGCTCATAAGCCCAGGTAAACACATCCCGCAATAGATCAACCTGATTGAATTCATACACACCCATAGTGCCATCCACATAGGCCTGTTCGGGCACATCTACGAAAGAAAGCGGACACAGGTTGTTTCGAATAAGTGGAATGTTCGCGCCCAGCCGAGAGACACGCTTGTTAACATCCTCGAACGGCTGAAGATATGGCAATTGAACCATCACGAAAAAAGCCTGTTCGAACGGGTCGGGGATGGTTGCGGCCTTCCGCAGCAACAGACGAAAACAGTCTTCCAGAACCTGGGGCATGGCCAGTGGGTGAAAAACCGATCCGGAGATGTCAACTGGTCTGCGGCGTAACCGTCCGCATGCGCCTTCGTCGGGTAGCAGGTTTTCCGACAGGATGGCGTGCAGGTTGAAAAAGGTGAAAGGATTGAAACGTATCTGGTCAGCCTCTTCGATGAGCATTTCGATGGCCGTCTTGTGATTCAGGATCATCTGGGTTTCCTGTATGTCCTTACCCTCTGCAGCCTGACCAAATTCGATCAGCCTTTGGGTATCGAGGCGATTGTAAGTATTGCCCTCCAGGCGGGAAGAAGCCCATGACAGGTCAATGAGCAATCGGTTCAGAATTTCCCGGGCATAGGTGCCTGCAGGGCGTTTCCCCGAAGGTGTACGGCCTATCTCATGGAACTGAGCGCGCAGAGACTTGGAAAGATAAAAGGTGACGCCCGGCTCGTACTCCTCCAAAAATGAACGCTGATAACCGACTGGTTTACGCTGTATCAGAGGCTGCCGCACGAGGTCGCGAATAATACCGCCCTCCGACGAAACCGGGATGTAAATTTCAGTTTTGCCTCCAATAGAAGGCTCCGCAGTGGTGACCACGCCGGGGCTGCACTTGTATACCAGCGCGATGCTTTTGCCTTCGGTTGTGATGCGCTTGTCTGATAGGAGGCGTTTTATTCGGCGCTGCAAGGTACGACGATTAAGGACTTTGGGCAAATGATGGGCCAGCACTCTCTCAAGCGCTGAAATCCCAATCCCTTCAGGATGTTCTGAAATCACCCGTTCGATCAGATCCAATTCTTCAGTGGGCACAATTCGCGTCATGATCACATTTCCTTGATATATTTGTGCAATTCAAATTAATGCCTCACTTAAAGTGTCGTGCGACAACAAAGAGCGACACTATAATGTCACGCTTTTGTGTCGCACGTCAAATTAAAAATATCTTTACCAGTGCATGGATAACTAAACAGGGATTATACTTATTATTTTGAGCCAGCCAACCGGTGCGCCCAGCGCGTGGTTTCCGGCAGGCGGTAGCGTGGGGTGCAAGCCAGGACATAGCTCCTTTCCACCGGAACCGGCAAACCAGCGGGGGAGGTAACAAAGGTGCCCCACACCCACGTAGTTTGGCGTGCCAAAGGCGTTTGCAAAGCGGGGAGAGAGATTCATATAGGGCCGGCCCGTACCTTGGGCCATGGCCACGTATTCGGAGCCGCTTTCGTTTTTAACCCTGCTGAATCGTTCGGCGATCTCATCCAGGGCGTCATCCCACGTTATGCGTTCCCAGCGGTTTTCTCCCCGTTCCCCCTTTCGCCGAAGCGGATGGGTCAACCGGT
>JAFDDL010000683.1 GCA_019310865.1 Deltaproteobacteria bacterium
CGCCTGGGATGCCTTGACCCGACAGGTAGGGCATACTATAAGCGGTATTACAATAAATAATGCCCATCCATAACCGGCATCATACGGCCCAGGGCGGTGTTCTCGCATTTTTTCAATCCTCGGAATAGCCTTACTATGCCTGTGGTTGAAAAAATACTGCGGCCTTGCCCTGAACCGAGATAAGCGCAGACTTCGATGCTACCAATTCTGAATGGACATTAAATAACGATTGGCCTTGCCTCACAATAAGGAAACGCAAGACACATAAAGGACGATTCGGCATGAAGCGGAGAATTCAAATTCATAGGGCAATGGTGATCGCAATGATTTTGGTGATGGGATCGGCGTTATTTTGGGGCTGTGCCAAAAGCCGGATTCCCGTTGTTGGCAGGGGAAAGGCGCCGGAGCAGATCTACACGGAACCGAAAACCAATAATTATCAGGACAAGCAGGTGGGGGTATTCCGGTTTTCCGCCGCACCGTATCCGGATTCGGTGGGGTATGCGGCGTCCCAGAGCGTTTTCCAGGCCCTTTTGGCCAAGAAGGTCTTTTTACATTTGATACCCGCTTATGATGATCCCCACCTGGAATTGGATAAACAACTATCCGCAGCACATGACCGGGGCATGGACCTGGTTATCACCGGAAAAGTCACCTACTATCTGGACGGAAGCCGTTCCCAGGCATCACGTGTGGATGAGGTCGTCATGGCATACGATGTGAAATCCCGGGAGATGATATGGTATGCAAAGGCCAGTGCCCAGAGCAAGCCTTCCCTTGAAAAGGATTATGTGTTCATTCAAAAAACCGGGAAACCAGCCCAATCGGCCTCGGAGCTCATTGTCGAAAACGCCAAGAAGATCAGCAATCTATTTCGGTAGGCAAGGGTCGCGGTAGACAAGGGTCGCATCTTAATTATTAATTATTTAACAGCAATAATTAACAATTAAGATGCGACCCTCTTTCTATACAACAGCAATAATTAATAATTAAGATGCGACCCTCTTTTCGACGACCCTCTTTTCGAAGTAATACCGCGCTCGAAAATATCGAATGCAAAGGTAAGCGTTTCTTTCAGAAAATCCTTTTTTGCATCTATGCTTCTTTTACTGGCTTCCCACAGAACCACACCGGAAAAGGTCGACCAAAACACATCGGCAATCATCATGGGATGGCTTTTCACAAACAGCCCCTGCCGCGCACCTTCCTCGAATATCCGTGCAAACACCTGCATGGCCTTTGTGGAAAGATTATTGAATTCCGACATCAATGGTGGCGAGAGGTTTTTAAGCGTTTCACTCGATTGCAGATGAAACATGTTGATAATGGCGACAGGATCAAAGGCATAGACGTCGAACATGGCTTCTCTGAGCATATTTAACTTTTCATGGGCGCTATCAGCGTTCTGAGCGGTTACTTCTTCCAGGCGGATCAGAAGGTACTGGAGGATCCTCAGCGAGAGGGATGCAAACAGTTCCTCTTTGTTCTTGAAATAAAGATAGAGGGTGCCCGAACTCAACTCAGCCTCCTTGGCGATGTCCTCCATGGTGGTGCGGTTGTAACCTTTATCTGAAAATACCCGTTTGGCAGCGACGATGATTTGTTGCCGTCGCCGTTCTTTTTCCCGTTCTTTTCTTTCTCGAATTCCCATATGCCGTCCTGCCCAGATATTTATTTTATGAAACAGATTCATATTATATTAAATTTTCATCGGGTCAAGAAAAAACTGTGAGACTACGATGGAAAAAAATGGTAGATTATTTCGGTCAAACAGGATAATGGGTTCGCGTAGAAATTAATTCACAATTTTAGGTGTTGAGGCGCCCAGTTGGCAAGGCACGAAAATTAAAGAATATCAGGATATTCTGTATTTTCGTAACGCCGCCGGATGGGATGCATCGACACATAAAATGTGAAGTTATTTATACGCGAGCCCTAAGATCAAAAACGATTGAAACGAAACTTGAAACTGCAAAAAAAGGAGATCCGCATGGAAAACATCATTATTGTGGGATGTGGCGCATACATGGACAGCGGTTACGGGTGCCCGGGCGAGTGGCGGTGCCTGAAAGCGGCAGCCTTGGGGGATGGAAATTATCAAGAAAAATCGAATGTCTATGCCTTAAGTCGCTGTGAGTGCCCGGGACGCTCTGCTGCGCCGAATGTGGGCATGGCCATTAAAATGTCGGGTGTCAAACCCGATCGAATATACCTCAGTTCCTGTCTGGTAAATGCAAAGCCCGGATGTCCCTATATGACCCCTCAGGAAATGGCCACGATCATCGAAAACAAAACCGGTGTAACGGTGGAGCTGGGGACGCACGATTATAGCTGATAAGCGCGGTTCAAGGTCCATATAGGGTTCGCTTTCCTGCGCGAGCCCTAAGTATAGGAGCTGTTGATGATTTTCGGTTATAGTAGCAATGCCTTTACAAATTATACATTGATAGAATCAATCGAAAAGATTGCCGGTTTAGGGTTTGACGGAATCGAAATTATGGGGGACCGACCCCATCTCTATCCTCCGGATTTCGATGGGGAGGCGCTGAGTCAAATCGGTGCGGCCTTGAAAAAAAACGGACTGAAGGTAACGAATCTCAATAGCTTTACATTGTTCGCAGTGGGGGACACGTACCTGCCAT
>JAFDDL010000082.1 GCA_019310865.1 Deltaproteobacteria bacterium
TATTGTGTGGCGGACGAGGATATTGATGAGTTCACAGACACCTTTGCTAAACGGGTGGCGTTGATGCCATGGCAAGTATCAACTCAATACAAGAGAGCTATGAAAAAGGCATATGAAATGATGGGAATCCGAACCGCTATGGAAACGTGTTCTCAATTTACTTTTCATAGAACTGCAGATACTGAATATGTAAAAAAAATGTACGAAATATTGTGGACAAAACCTCTCACGGAATATCTAACAATCCGGGACAAGCCATATCAGGACTATCGAACTGCGGAGGAAGCAATATTGGCGCGCGCTGAAGGAAGAACTCATAAACGGGAGAAAGCTATGGATAGTAAAAATAAATAAGGAGCCTTCCATGATTCAAACGAAAATTACTGAAATGTTCGGCAATGAGCACCCCATCATCTGTGGCGGGATGATGTGGCTATGCAAACCGCCACTTTGTGCTGCAATTTCAAACGCCGGCGGCATGGGGAACCTGACGGCCGCCAATTACGAAACCGAGGAGGCGTTTCGGGCCGCGATCCATGAAACACGAACGTTGACAGATAAACCGTTCACGGTCAATGTCACCATATTGCCCTCGGTTCGAATTACCGAAGAACATTATAAAATGTATCTGCGTGTCTGCGCAGAAGAACAGGTGGCCGCGCTGGAAATTTCCGGTATGCCCATTGACAAGGCCTGCGGGATGGAAACCATTGAACTTCTGAAAAAAGCCGGGGTCAAACTGTTTCACAAGGTCGGATCCGTTCGCCATGCCCGCCATGCCGAGAGCGTCGGCTATGATGGGATCTATGCGGCCGGTATTGAAGAAGGCGGACACCCGCTTGACGACGACGTGACCACCATGCTGCTAACCCCCAGAATCAAGGCAAGTGTATCCATTCCGGTGGTGACCGTTGGCGGAATAGCCGATGGGCATACCATGGCAGCGGCTTTGATGCTTGGAGCGGATGCCGTGATGATGGCCAGCCGATTCATTGCAACCAAGGAGTGCCAGGTCCACGAAAACATCAAACAGGAGCTGATCCGCCGGCAGGAAAATGACACGACGCTTATCTGCAAGTCATTGAACCTGCAAGGCAGAGCCCTTAAAAACAAGACCGTGGAATGCGTCCTGGAGGAAGAAGCCTGCGGCAGCGGATTCGAGAAAATTTATCCGTTTATCGCCGGAGAACGTTGCATCAAGGCTTGGGAGACCGGTGATGTCGATCTTGCCCCCATGTATGTGGGGCAATCCATAGGATTGATTGAGGATATTCCGAGTTGCTCAGAGCTTGTTACTAGAATAACCGCCCAGGCTGAGGCGCGAATAGGGGAATGTCAGGCCATGATTCGACATAACTAATTTGATGAATAAGGGGGTAATAATGAGATTGAGAAATGCAGTCATTGTGGAAGGTGAAACCCAACATGATCGAGGATTTTGGAATTGGAAACGGCGCCGGTAGCGCCCATCCGGATCTCACTGGGCTAAACATGATTTCGAGGTTAGCCGGCTTGCCTTATGAAGTGCCCAATTTTTATTCTAACCGGCACTGTGCGTCCAGCATGGAAACCATGCACCGGATTGCGATGGCTATTATTCTCGGTGAGTATGATTGTGGCATCGCCTTCGGCGTCGAACGGATGACCCGTGAATTGATGGGAGGAAGGGGTGCACCGGCTGAAGAAACTCGCATCAACTCGTTCAATACGCGGACGCTCGAACCGACTCAGGAACAGCGGGATATGGCATTGGATCACTTCGAATATTTTTCCGTACCGATACCGGACTCCATACTAGATTCAACACCTTTAGTATCGATGGTGCAAACCGCTCAGAACATTGTGGAGATGTATGATCTGAGTCGTGAGGAGCTTGACGCATTTGCATTGCGCAGCCAACATAAGCTTGCCGCTGCCTATGAAGCCGGTATTTATAAAGATGAAGTTATTCCTCTTGAGGTTGAGGATCCCGTGTTTGATGAAGACGGCAACTGGGTCGAGAAAGAAAAAGGCCCCATGATAGTTTTTGATAAAGATGAGTGTATCCGACCCAATACCACCATGGAGGGGTTGGCAAAGCTCAAACCGGTTCGCGGTATTGTGAGTTACAACAACCAGGAACTCCGGATCACCGCCGGCAATTCCTGCCCTACAAATACAGCTGCAGCAGCCCTGCTTATCATGAGCGAAGAAAAGGCGATTAAATTGGGTCTAGAGCCGCTGGCGCGTATCATAGGGTGGGGTAACGGTGGTGTTAAGCAGCAGATTATGGGGCTTGGTCCGATAGTATCTACAATAAAGGCCCTTCGACATGCCGAGCTGGAAACTGATCAGATTGATCGGGTCGAATTTAACGAGGCGTTTGCTGCCCAAGTGATACCGTCTCTCAAGGATCTTAATATTCCAGAGGAGAAGGTGAATGTCAACGGAGGTTCCATCGGTATAGGGCATCCCGTTGGTGCTACTGGTGCCCGTATGGCAATGACACTTTGTAAGGAGCTTCGACGCAGCGGAAAACGTTTCGGTCTGATCACCCAGTGCATCGGCGCCGGTCAGGGGGCGACAACGATATTCGAAAACATGGACAGGAGTTGTTGAATGAAGCTGGAATCGGTCATCCGCGTTCCAGGTCTCCGATGCGTGAAAACCGGTGTGAACATACCCTGGGCACAATGCCTGTACGCTGATTCCATATTCTTTCACTTCCAGTTGCAGCGTTTCGGAAAAACTATTGATGTATGCCTTTGTAGCGCCATAGGATAATGAAGACGGGACGTAAAAAAAGGCTGATATGGATAAACATTGGGGCCATCAGGCCTACCAACAGGTTACTCAGCCCCAGTGCAAGTGAAGCAGGTCCCCGGGCCCATCCCATATCGGTGACTAAAGCCGGAAAGATAACGGTGGGAGAATACATAACACACCCAACTAGAAACATGATGATGAGAAAAAAGATCACGTTTCTTCATCCGACAAACTTTTCTGCCTGTTTTTTGGCATCCATTCGTCGCTCCTGCTTGTTACTCGATTATTGCTGGATAGATTATCGGTTCCTCGCTTCATCTATGGACTGCCGGATGAACTTATTGGCGAATTCATGCTGTTCTTCTACTGAATAGGGCACAAAATCACGGCTGACGATTTTGAGCGTCTCGGGAGACATCTTTCCTTCTTGAACAAGCTGACGACCGGCCTCTTTTGCGGCATCGAATATGTCATCGACCGGAACACCCATTTCTTTCATGGGCATGAGCATAGGACCACTTGGGCGCAGTAATGCGCCGGCAAATTCTAGAGGTTTCCCATTTTTGAGAATACGCTTGCAATAGTTCGCAAATTGGTGAAGCAATGCATCGAAATTTTCGAGCTCCGGAAAACCACAATTCGAGATCAGAACGATTTTGCTGAGATTGACCGTATTACGCAGGGGGTGTGCGGAATAGCCATTGTATAACTCGAAGAGCCCCGAGGATAATGGACTCTCTCTGTCTATAATGCGCTTCATTGTGGAGGTCATTCCTTCGCAATAAAGCGGTGTTGCGTACACACAGATGTCCGCTCCCCCCCACTTTGGGTAGATCCACTGCATATCATCCTTAATAATACATTCGCCAGGCTTCTTTAAAATACAATGAAACTCGCCTTCACAGGGTTTGACCTTTAATTTTTTCGTATAGAACAGTTCTACTTCGGCTCCTGCTTCTGTTAGACCATCAAGGAAAGGAGCAAGGATTAAATGGGTGTTGCCTTTATCCATATTGGGGCTGCTATTGAATGCTATTACCTTCATGATTCCTCCTTCATTTCAGGGAGTAACCCCCATCTGTTTTTCCCAGATCGTCAAGGTTTTATCTACGGCATCGAGCAGCTCATCCACATGTGCTTCGGAGGTGCAGAGTGGCGGCGCTATCCAGAAGGGAAGCCCCCGTTTCCGCCCACCCGGATGGCGAGGTCCATACAGGGTGCTGTAAAAAACAACGCCATTTTCCAGGCCGGCGGAATGCAGCCGGAATTCGGCATGGGCGTTGCGCGGGAAGAAATCCATGGTTTCCTTGTCGGCCACGATTTCAATAGCCATAAAAAGGCCACGTCCGCGGGCGTCTGCCACGGTGGTGTGTTTCAAAAGGCGATCCTTTTGCGAATGTAGGTAAGCACCTACCTTGGCGCTGTTTTCCACCAGACCGTCTTTTTCCAATATATCTATGACCGCCAGAGACGCTGCACAGGCAACCGGATGGCCCTGGTTGGTAAATCCATGGATGAAATAAGAACCCTTGGCAAAAGGTTCGTTGACTTTGTCGCTGATCATCACGCCCCCCAGGGGCGCATAGAGGCTGGTGATGCCTTTGCCCATGATCATCAGATCCGCCTGCACATCAAAGTGTTCCATGCAGAACCATTTGCCGCATCGCCCGAAACCGCTGACCACCTCGTCGGCGATCAATAAAATATCATAATAATCACAGATCTCCCGGATTGTCTTCCAGTAGCCGGCGGGCGCCATCAGGCCGTATTCCGGTCCGCAACCCCAGGGTGTGGCAATGTAGGCCGAAATGTGCTGCTTTCCGGTGTAGTGGATGCATTCCGCCAGGTTCCGGGCCATTTTGACGCCCCATTGCTCCGCATCCATTTCTTCGGGACGACCGAAATGGGTGTACTGCAGAATCTTGGGCCATTTGAGCAGCATGTTGTCAAAGGGTTTTCTCATGCTTGGCGTCCCGGTCACCGAAAGGGCGCCCAGACTCACACCGTGATAGCTTTCCCAGTTTGAGATAACGATGTTTTTTTCCGGTTTCCCGGTGGTAATGTGGTATTGTCGGGCAATTTTAATGGCCGACTCCACGGCGTCCGAACCGCCGCCCGCGGACAGGTAGGCCGTATTCAGGTCGCCGGGGGATATTTCGGCCAGTTTTGCACACAATTTCGCTTTGCTCTGGTCGGACAAAAAAGGATGGCAATAGGCGTACTTGTCGAGCTGCTTTGCAATGGCCTCGTTCACCCGTTTGTCACCGTGGCCGATGCCCACCGCCATGGGGCCACCGGAAATATCGATATAACGATTTCCATCGGTATCGTAGAGATAAATCCCTTCAGCACGGTCCAGGATCGGCTCGAACGTATGGGATGAAAAGATACTGCCCCACATCCCTTCCGGCTTTCGATGATTGTATGTAGTCTGGTTGTTTGTCATGTTGATCTCTTTTCTTTTTCATTGGCCTGCGGATACAAAAAAGATTCCCGCTGACCTTGCAAAGCCAGTCGGGAATCTTGAATATTACAGTTTTTAAATCTAATCTAGAACCTATACCCAATATTAAAACCAAACGTACGCGGGGAGGGTGATGTTTCAGTAACCAAGGACCCATAGAATGTGCCGCTAATACTTCGCCATATAGGGTCATCATTATCCTGAATGTTTCTAACAAACATCTTAGCGTACCACTTTCCTTCAAAACTTTCATAGTTCAATGTAACATCAGTTTTGATATAGGCTTCCAGCTCGTCAATCGTTTTATTGAATGCTCTGGTGTAAATTTCATCCTGCCAGTAAAAGTCAATGCGGGGGGTTAAAAATCCCCATTTTCCCATATCCACCGTGTACTGGGCGTTGAGTTTCACTGTCCATTTGGGAGTTTTTGGTAATTGATTGCCGGATAGATCTTCCACTGCCGTTCCCGGTATAGAAGAATCATCGGAACGATATTCATCAAAAGTTGCATCCAAAAATGCCACACTACCACCCAACTCAAAACCGCGTGTTGGACGGCCTATCAAATCCAGTTCAAAGCCCTGAATCGTCGCTTTTGCTGCATTGGTCGTCGCTCTGGTAAGGTCCTTCCAGGTCATAAGCTGCAGATCTGTATATTCACTGTAATAAGCTGAAAAATTGACCTGGAGGCGATTGTCCAGAAACTTGTTTTTTGATCCTGCCTCGTAAGAAAGGACATATTCAGGATCATAGGTGTTTAATCCTGCTAACCCTTGACTCGTGCCGCCGCCCTTGTAGCCGCTGGCGACGGATGTATAGAGAAAATTTTGGTCAGACAACTGGTAATCGATGATACCTTTCCATGTAGTTTCATTCCAATCCTGTTCATACTCATATTGCATTGGATAAAAAACACCGGAACCGTAATCAGCCGGATTGTAAGTAATAAAGACCCATGGAATAAAAACATCATATACACTCTTTTTTTTATCTTTGGTATATCTGATCCCGCCGGTCAATTTCAACTTATCGGTTAACTCATACGATGCCTGAGCATATCCAGCATATGATTGATTATCGATTTTTTGGTCGGCGGCATAGCCATCAAGTATAGCACCCGGTCCACCATTATAATCATTGCTCTCTTCATCAAAGTAAAATAAACCGGTTATAAATTCAAAAGGGCCGCCAAAGGCCGATATCAGCTGCAATTCCTGAACCCATTGATCTCTTGCTCTTTTATACTCCATGTTTTGAATGTATTGATCGGAATGATCTAAATCATTAAGGGCTTTATACTTCTCCTTGTGATTTGCCGTTAAAGAGGAAACAACAACTCCACCAAGATTCCAGTTCAATTTTAAATATAAACCCTCAAAGGAGTTATTTTCGTCATTATCCGTATCCTCTCGTATTTCACGCGGATCTTTCGCCCACTTAGCATTTGTATATTGGATGCCATTCCAAGTACCTACGGTGGGAAAAGCTGGAACTAAGATTCCTGTCTGGAAGTTACCGATAACATTTTTTGCCGGTACTCCGCCCTTATAATCTTCCCTTGTGTAGCTCAATAGAACGTCAATATTCGGCGTAATTAACCATTGTAAATGCCCGCGAAATGACCGGCTGTCTATGCTATCAACCGGATTTCCCGTCGTAAGATTTTCAGTATATCCATCTCGGTCTTCTGTCTGCCAGGCGGTCCTGAAATGGAGCTTGTCCTTTTTAATGGGTATGTTAATCGCGCCTCGTGTTCTGAGCATGTCGTAGCTCCCACCTAAAACATCTGCATAACCCTCAAACTCAGATGTCGGTTTTTTTGTAACATAGTTGATAGCTCCACCGGTTGCATTTCTTCCATACAGGGTGCCTTGGGGTCCTCTCAGCACCTCGACACGCTCCATGTCAAAAATGGGTTGGGAGGCTGCAAAAGAGCCCTTTTGATAGACACCGTCCATATGAAACGCAACGCCCCCATCAGCTCCGACAGACCCTATATCAGTACCGATACCGCGAATCCATATCTTCGACCAGGTACGGTTTCCGGCGAATTGCGAATTCATTCCCGGTACGTTGTCCTGAAGAGAATATTGATCCAAAATACCCTTCCCGTTCAACATGTCATCATCAAAAGCCGTGATGGCAACAGGTGTTTGCTGGACATTGGTTTCACGCTTTTGTGCAGTCACAATGATCTCTTCAAGAATGTAATCTTTGGAGGATTCTTCCTGGGCGGATTCATCCTGGGCGGATACCGCGGAAAACGCACTTAATACCATCCCCATTGACAATAGAACCGTCAATACCATCAATGCTGATTTCTTCATAACACCTTCTCCTTTAAGTTAAGAGGTTTTTAGCAGTTTGTCGGAAATCCGACAAAACCCTTCATATCGCATGCTTTACCCTACTGATTTATTCACACAATGTCCTCCTTTTTTTGTTCCGGGTTAAAACTTCTTCCAGTGTTTGAATCGATTTATAGTTCAGCACGCCATCCGCTCTTATGGGGATTGAGTCGGAACCGGGCTTTTTTCCTGTATATGTATCATTGGTGTTTCCCTACACAATATGTCAGCAAACTTTGTGCCAAGATGATAAAGAAAATTAATTGTGTTTTTTCAATTGGTTATAAAATTCGGCCGAGAGCGATGGGATTAATAATTTTGATATTTCGGGACAATGACGATATGTAGAGGGTGTGGTTACGAATCAGACGATACACTGTGTACGAAACGCGTATCGACAAAACTTTGTCGATGTTGCGGTTGAAAAGATCTAAACCACCTGCATAGCTGCCTGTTCTTTACTGATGTTGAACTTTTTCATCTTCGAATATAGTGTTTGGGGATGGATATCAAGAATTTCCGCTGCACCGCCGGGGCCAAAAATTTTCCCCTGTGTCTTCTTGATCGCTCGAATAATATGACGACGTTGAATCTCTGCGAGTGTGATTACCTGGTTCTCGGGAGCCGCCTGCAAGTAGCCCTTCTTTAGATCAGGTGTTTTAAAACGATCACCGACACTTAAAATAATACCCCGTTCGATGACATTTTCCAATTCTCTAACATTTCCCGGCCAATCATAAGACATTAACCTTTCCATGTCAGCCGCTGAAATTTTTCCTACGGATTTTCCAAATTTTTCCGCATAATTTTTCAGAAAATACTGGACCAACAAGGGGATGTCTTCAATGCGGTCTCGAATGGGTGGTACATGGATGGGGAACACGTTCAGCCTGAAAAAAAGATCCTCACGAAATTTACCCTCGTTGATGAGTTTTTGAAGGTCATGATTCGTGGCAGCCACCAGGCGAAAATCAGAATAAAGCGGTTTCCGCCCCCCCACCCGCTCAAACTCTTTGCTTTGGAGAACCCTCAACAAACGGATCTGGACTTCCATGGAAACATCGCCGATTTCGTCAAGAAACAAGGTGCCTTTATCGGCAAGTTCAAACCGGCCCAATCTTTTATCTGTGGCGCCGGTAAAGGCACCCTTTTCGTGGCCGAAAAGCTCACTGGCAATGAGGGTGTCCGGAAATACACTGCAATTGACCCGAATAAATGGTCCATCCTTTCTCGGGCTACTTCGATGGATAGCCCGGGCTATCAATTCTTTACCGACACCGGTCTCTCCCTGAATCAGAACAGCCGCATCGGTACCAGAAACGCTGTCCACTTCTTTCAATACACGCATGAGAGCGGCACTTTTCCCGACGATTCCCTCAGAGTGGATGCTGTCAAGGTGTTGTTCTTCAAAGTATTTCTTTTCCTCTTTAAGTTTCCGGGTCAGGTTATTTATCTCTTCATAGGCGTTTGCATTGTCCATTGCAATGGATGCTTGTGCCGCAAAATACTGGAGGATTTCAAGATCGGTTTTTTTGAAATGATTCGAGAACAGGCGGTTGTCATGATACAGTACTCCAACCACTGCGTCCATGTATTTCATCGGAACACAGATGCAGGATTTGATAACTCTGGATTGAGGGATGATTTTTTTCTGACCCGGGTTTATCTTAAACACGTAACCATCGCCGGTCGAAGCGACTTTTTGAATCGCCTCCATGGAAAATTGAAAGTTTGGGTGGGTAATATCTTCGGCAACCAGGTTTCTTGCAGCTCTAAGTTTTAACTTAGGTGAAGGCGCGTCCTTATCGATGATGAAAATGGCGCCACGCTCCGCGCCGGTGATGTGATTTGCCCTTGAAATGATGTGATGAACCAGTTCTTTATTGTCCCTGATCGTCGTTATCTGCTGACTAAACATCATGATTTCCTTAAGAAGATCACGGTTCGCGTGCAGATTCTTGAAAGCTATACTCAAATCTTTTGGAATCAAGTCCACTCCGATTGAATGGACGATCTCTTCAAGCTTCTTGCTTGCCTGAAGCGCCTTATTCTTTGACCCTACTGCCGAGTATTCTTTTGAAAGCTCCAGCAGCGCACTTGCTATCGCTGACTTGTTCCCGGATTTCTTGCGCCACTTGACTGCATTTTCAAAGGTCTGAATTGTTTTATCAGATGGATTTCCATTGCGCCGAAGAAGCAGGCCCTTGTAATAATAGCCGCTCCCCATGCTCAAAATATTCTTACTGCGAATCGATCGCTCAATTTCTGTTTTTATGGAAAGATTTCCGACACGAGGCAGCTCACCCAGTTCCATTGCCCAACACAGCTCAAGCAGCGCCGTATAGGGAATATTGAACATGTCTCCCCTTTTAACCTTTCGGAGATATTTTTTCAGGTAGCTGACACTATTTTCCGTTTGCTTTTTAAGATAATATGCCCAAGCCAATTGCGTCAAGATGGTGGTTTCCACCCAGTGGTTCGATATGCCGATGGCCGTTTGAAGTCCCAAGTCCAGGTAAATCAATGCCTCATCCACTCTGCTGTACCAGAGAAGGAGACTTCCAAGGGCATGGCATGTCTGGCATAAAATATACTTGTCTCCGCTTTCTTTGCTATAGTTATAAATCGAATCCACCAGGCCAAAGCCTTGGGTCGCCTGTCCGGTTAATATGTAAGATACACCGATATACACGGTCGCCATCAACGAAAAATGCCCATGAGGATATATTTCCACATCCTCCATAATCATTTCATAATGGTTGACGACATCTTTAAGCCGCCCCTGGTAATATAGATAAAATATGTGAAATGCAGCAGACGCGCGTCGTAGACGGTCATCATCTATTGCATCCGACATTGAAAAGCCGCGTTCAAAGTGCTTGAGAGCGTTGGCATGGTTCGAAAGGAACCATTCATTCTTTGCCAGGTTCAGCTCCAAAAGAACGGCTTGCCCTTTAAAACCTTTGCTTTCCGCTTTTGCAAGTGCATTTTTCAGAGCCGGTATTATTTCATGTGAATTGAGCGTGGCTTCGACTAGTTTGGATGAGTTAATTACCGCCTGAATATAAAGACGAACTTCATCATCGCCTTCTTTATCTTTTAGAGCTTCCATAATTTTTGAGTGACACGCATAGGCATCTCCATAACGGCGGGCAAACCGATAAATGTCACCGGCTTTTAAAAGAAGCTGACAATGAGACAAATCATTATCAAGATGTAAAAGGTGATTGGCTATAGAAAGGATCTTTTCATCATTATCGTTTGGATTTCTCAGTAGAATATTTGCGATTTTTTTATGCTTGAGCGCTTTTTCCTTAATGTCAAAAGTATCCTGAAACTGAACTTTTTGTTTTTCGTCTTTAAAGCAAAATTCCCCCGCGCTTTTTCTTGTGAGTATTTCTTTATTAATCGCTTTTTCAAAGGCTGAAAGAATTATCGAAGCGCTCAATTCTGTCAGTTCGATAATCCAATCTATGGAAAATGATCCTTCAAAAAGAGCGGCAACCGACATTATTTTATGAAAATCGTCAGGGATCGGTTCGGGTTTTTCATGTTGATTTGAAAAAAGGGGGGTGATTGCAGGCTCAACCGTATTGAAACTTTGGGCGAGAGCATGGATAAATCCTTGATCATCCATATCGCGCTGGATTTTATTAAGCATCCTTCGGGCCGCATGGTAATTGAGACCAATTTTATCGGACAGCTTCTTTATCGTTAGATCTTCCTTTTGGCTTTTGGTTAAATGGATCGCCCAAAACCAATAATACAGCGGGGTTCGCGTGCCATGCATTATTGTACCCGCAGTAACCGAGGTCTGGTGGTGGCATCTTTTACAGTGAAGCAGAAATCGCTTTGGCACCTCGTAGTATTCGTTATGGCCACACGATGGGCAGACGAATCCGTTCGGCCATCGGACCTTAAGAAGATGTGCGCGGCATGCCTGTTCTGTTGAAAATCTTTTTCTAAGCACTTCAAGTAACATCTTGTTATCTAAGTTACTCATTATACATTCCTTCAAAAAGGGGGGATTAGAACCAACGCAAAAATTGATTCGTTTTGATTAAACGCAATAATAAT
The DNA here is from genome assembly GCA_019310865.1 of Deltaproteobacteria bacterium. Next base: position 11,635 of record JAFDDL010000082.1, read on the forward strand.
GCCAGATTTGTGGATTAAATGCAACCGCCTTTTTCATATGCGCTCGATTAATTTACATTCAATCTAAAATAATCATCGTTAGAATCTTTTAAACTGATAAAAGCCGGTGCACAACTTGCTGTGCGCTTGCTGGGTTTTCCTTTCCCTGTAATAATCGCCTGCAACGGGCACTGTATCGCTTTGGCCGCCTTGCTGCTTCTGTCAACCGATTACCGTATCGGTGCGATCGG
>JAFDDL010000684.1 GCA_019310865.1 Deltaproteobacteria bacterium
GTGCAAATGATTTTGCAGAAATCGTCTATTTAACCGCCCGGGATACCACCATGGAAGTCGTAGCGGTGGTGGATGAGGGGCGAATCGGCGAATCATTTTTCGAATTGACTATCGAATCTCCAGACAACCTGAACGATTATGCCGTCGATCGGGTCGTTTTAACCGATATTCGGCTCCGATCACTGGCTTTTAACCGCGTAATCGACCAGAATGGTTTGCGTGAAAAGGTCGTCATGCTCTGAACTCTATGGGCTCAGGCAGGAAAACGAACTCTACTGGATGACATGAAACCATGAGCAAAATAAATCCGAACTTATTTAAAGAGTGTATGATATTGCTGCTTTTGGCGACTGGCTTGGCCTTTATGGGCAATGCGGTTTCGCCCAACGGCATCGCCCTGATGGGGCAATGGAATACATCCTCGGGGGTCATCAACGCCAAAGCAAAAAACGGCCCGGTTGTGCATGAACTGGAAATTGACGACATCGCGGTGGCCAAACGGATTTTCGATGCAGGCCAAGCCGTGTTTGTGGATGCCCGCCACCCTGGGATTTATGCTGAAGGTCATATTCAAGGCGCCATCATCATGCCCGTGTTTTTGTTTGAGGAGAAGATCGGTGATTTTAAACAAGCATTTCCCACATCGACCTATCTCATCACCTATTGTTCCGGCCGGGAGTGCGAAGACAGCCATGAATTGGCTCAGCTGCTTTTTGAGCAAGGATATGAGCGAATCAATGTGTTTATCGACGGCTTTCCCGAATGGCAATCCCATGGATATCCCACGAGTATAAACGAATGAAATACATCTTTCAAAATAAAGTATTCGAATGGTTGATCCGGCTTACGATCGGGATAACCTTTATCTACGCCAGTTTTCATAAAATTGCTGATCCGGCTCAATTTGCAAAAATCATTTACGGCTATGGGCTGTTTCCGCACATGAGCATCAATTTGATTACCATCACGATTCCCTATATCGAATTGGTGATGGGCATGGCCCTGGTTCTGGGTGTCTTTCCAAGGTCCGCTACGATGATAATCGCCTTGCTGCTGGCGTTCTTCATTGTCGCCATCAGTATCAACCTGATCCGTGGCCATGAATTTGACTGCGGATGTTTTACATTTGGCCGGGGACCCCTTGCACACGGGAGTAAATGGCTACTGGCGCGAAATATTTTTCTACTGCTGCTATGCATTCATTTGGTCACCTTTGGAAATAAAAGAAGCGGTTGCCTCTATAATCCGAATAGAAAGTCAGAGTATTTTATCAGCCATCCTATGGAACCCCTGACGCCGGAAAAAAAACCATGAACACATCTACCTGCCTATCTTACACTGATTATCCCAAAGAGCCGGTTGTGCTGGATAATCTCTCGGTAAAGTTCATGAAACAGTCGCGTTTCATTCCGCTGGAATTGACCGAAGATACGCTCCGGATTGCCATGGCGGACCCGGAAGACTTCTATACCGTCGACGCGCTGAAACTGGCATATGGCCTTGAAGTGGAAATCTGCAGGGGACGGGAAGACGACATTCTGGGAACCATCGAGAATGTTTACGGCGCCGGATCGCAATCCCTTGAAACCATCATCGAAGCGGCCCACAAGGATATCTACGATTTGACGGGTGAGGTGACCGATGATGTGGATCATCTGAGGGACCTGGCCTCAGAAGCGCCGATTATTCGCCTGGTGAATCGGCTCATTCTGAATGCGGTGGAGATGCGGGCCAGTGATATTCATTTTGAACCGTTCGAGAACGATTTTAAGGTGCGCTACCGGATAGACGGTGTATTGCACGATGCGGAATCTCCTCCCAATCGGCTTCAGGCGGCCATTATTTCCCGGGTCAAAATCATGGCCAAACTGGACATCGCTGAACGACGTCTGCCCCAGGATGGCCGAATCAAGTTGAAAATCGGAGACAAGGAGATCGACTTTCGGGTCTCGACGCTGCCCACCCTTTACGGAGAGAGCCTGGTCATGCGGATTCTGGACCGAGAGTCACTGGTCCTGGATTTCCAACAACTTGGCTTTCCAGACGACATTCTCGTGCAATGGTCGGATTTGATTCGTCAGCCCTACGGCATGGTGCTGGTGACCGGACCCACCGGCAGCGGCAAGACGTCCACTCTGTATACCACTTTGGCCAAAATTAATTCTTCGGAAACCAAGATCATCACCCTGGAAGATCCGGTTGAGTACCAGCTTCATGGTGTGAACCAGATTCATGTCAATACGAAAATCGGGTTGACCTTTTCCAATGGATTGCGCGCCATTGTTCGCCAGGACCCGGATATCATCCTGGTAGGGGAGATTCGGGACCGGGAAACGGCAGAAATTGCCATTCAATCCGCCTTGACCGGTCACTTGCTGTTCAGCACCCTGCATACCAACGACGCTGCCGGGGCGGTGACCCGATTATTGGACATGGGGGTAGAAAATTTTCTGCTCAGTTCAACCCTGCTGGGCATTCTCGCCCAGCGCCTGGTTCGTGTTAACTGCCCCGAATGCAAAGAACAGATGGATCCGGATTCAAAGCTGATCGATTCCATGCGACTGGCGCCGGACCAACTCACCGACGTGACATTTTACCATGGAACCGGATGTGAAGCATGCCGACATACGGGATTTCAGGG
>JAFDDL010000685.1 GCA_019310865.1 Deltaproteobacteria bacterium
TCCTTGCCGGTAAGGTCGGTGGTCGTTTGGGGCAGCATGGTAACTTCTGCGATGGAAAACGCAATATCGGCTTTGGACAACGCCTCACGGACCGCCTCCAGATCCTGGGGTTCGGTAACGACTTCAAACGCCAGCGTTTCTTCCCGAATATCTTCGGCACCGGCATCCAAGGCGGTCTCCATCAACACCTCTTCATCCACAGAATCCCTGGCTACTTCGATGTAACCCTTTTTGTCGAACATGTAGGCAACGGAGCCGTTTCCCCCAAGTTTTCCACCGGATTTGGTAAAAATATGACGAATATCAGCCACCGTACGGTTTTTATTGTCTGTCAACGATTCGACCATCACCGCTGCACCACCGGGGCCATACCCCTCATAGAGAATCTCTTCGTAATCCACACCTTCAAGTTCGCCCGTGCCCTTCTTGATGGCGCGTGCGATATTGTCCTTGGGCATATTCTCGGCTTTGGCGGCCTGCACAGCACTGCGCAGGCGCGGATTTGAAGACGCGTCGCCGCCTCCCATCCGAGCCGCCACGGTGATTTCCTTGATTAGCCGGGTAAAAATCTTACCCCGACGGGCATCGGCTGCTCCCTTTCGGTGTTTGATATTCGCCCATTTACTGTGTCCAGCCATGTTAATTCTCCTATTTACGATCCATGCCTATTACATATATCTCTTTGCTCATTTTTCGACAACTCTTGGGTTTAAAAATTTTATATCGTTTAAATAGCCCCCGGATTGCGCGAACCATCTCCTGGAAATCTTCACCCTGAAATATCTTGCACACAAAACTGCCCCCCGGACGCAGGCGATCCCGTGCGACACCTAAAGCGGCCTGGCAGAGCCGAAAGGACCGGGCCGTATCCACAAAGCGGTTTCCGGTTGTATCCGGCGCCATGTCACTGAGCACGGCATGATAACCGCCACCGATCTTTTCCCAGAAATCCGCAGCTTCATCAAAGATATCACCGCTGTAAACACAAACGGGTTTAGGCATCGGCGCTTTTACAATTATTAAATCGATGCCCACTACCACGCCCTTTTCCCCCACCAGTCCGGCTGCATATTGAAGCCAGGATTTCTGTTGTATTTCCTCCAGCTTGTAAACCGATCGGGCCAGGTATTTCTCCTGTTTCGCCCGGCGGGCATAATGATCCTGCCACTTATTTTTCCCTCGCTTGGCTTTCATAACAACAAACAAACCCTGATAATACCTAATGTCCATCCACAAATAGGATATTTTTTTTATCTTATTTTTGGATGGGCACTTAAAAAAGTATCTCTATTGCATCCTCAACCGTTTGAATGCCCCGAAGCCGGATTCCATCCACATCCGCCATTCGTTTGAGGTTGCCTGCCGGAAGCAGGCAGGATGTAAATCCCATTTTCTTGATTTCCGACACCCGGGTTTCCGCATGGCTGATGGCGCGCACCTCACCGGTCAATCCCACCTCTCCCAGCACAGCGGCGCCGTTTCGAACCGATCTATCCATGAAGCTTGATGCAATAGCCGCCACAACGCCCATGTCCACCGCCGGCTCATGAATTTTCACACCACCGGCCACATTCACGAATATGTCGTGACCCATCAGGTGCATCCCCAGCTTTTTTTCCATCACCGCCGCAAGCAATGCCACGCGGTTGGCGTCAAGTCCTAAAATGGTGCGCCGGGGCGTGCCGAAACTGGTGCTGCTGGCCAGGGCCTGGAGTTCCACCAAAATCGGCCTGGTGCCCTCCATGCTGGCGGTGACCACGGATCCCGGGGCATGCTCGGGGCGCTCGGAGATGAATACGGCCGATGGATTATCCACTTCAGCCAGGCCTTTTTCCTTCATTTCAAAGACCCCGATCTCATTGGTGGATCCGAACCGGTTTTTAACGGCCCGCAAAATCCGAAACACGTGATTGCGGTCCCCCTCGAAATACAGAACCGTGTCAACCATATGCTCTAGAAGACGCGGCCCGGCAATGGCGCCATCCTTGGTGACATGCCCCACCAGAATCACCGGGACGTGCGTGTTTTTTGCAAGCGACATTAGCCGCATAGCCGAATCGCGAACCTGACTCACCGTCCCCGGTGTGGCGGACAGATCCGGTGTATACATGGTCTGAATGGAATCAACAACGATCACCCCGGGCTTTTCAGTTTCCGACAGGGATAAAATCGTTTCCACATTGGTCTCGGATACGACCCAGAGTTTGTCCGACACGGTTTCAAGGCGCCGGCTTCGAAGCATGAGTTGCCGGACCGATTCTTCCCCCGACACATAGAGCGCTTTGACGCCCCCTGATGCCAGACCGTGAAGAGCTTGGAGCATGAGGGTCGATTTGCCGATACCCGGATCCCCACCGATCAGGACCATACTCCCGGGCACCAACCCACCGCCAAGCGCGCGGTCAAATTCCCCGATACCGGTATAAATCCGCATCTCGCGTTCCGGCATGTCCGTATCGATGGGAACCGGTTTGTTCGATTCGCCCGGCCGGCGGTATTTATCAGAGTTGCCCGCTGACACTCGCTCTTCGATAAACGTCTCCCACTGGCCGCAGTCCGGGCATTTGCCCATCCACTTGGGCGCCCGATATCCGCATGCCTGGCATGCAAAATGTGTTTTAATGTTTTTTTTACTCATGACAGACGGGCAATTCTCCGATAATATAAAAAGTGGCTGATAACAGCCCGGTACATACCATGCCGGCAGTGCAGGATCAAGGAACTATAAAACCGATGACCATCAATTATCACGTCCATACCAGGCTCTGTAACCACGCACACGGCACCATGGCGAACTACATCCGGTCTGCTGTGAAGATGGGATTGTCGGAAATATGCTTTCTGGATCACCTGACACTGAACCCTGCCGACAGAGGGTTGGCCATGTCAGCCGAGGAGGTCCCGCTCTATTTCTTTGCCGTCCGAGATCTGGCAGACCGCTTTCAGGAAAGGATATCGGTCAAAGTCGGCCTGGAAGTCGAATATTATCCCCCGTGTCTGGCGCAGATCGAACAGATTGTGTCACGATTTTCCTTTGACATCATCGGCTGTTCGGTCCATTTTTTAAACGGCCAGGACATTGTGGACCGACAAAGCGACTGGGCCTTGGGCAAGGGGGACCCGGATGTCATGTACAATCGTTATTTTGAGATGCTGCTGAAAATGCTGGATGCAGATTTTTTTGATGTCATCTGCCATCTGGATATCATCAAGAAATTTGGTAGAATGCCCAAGCGCTCGATAGCAGGCTTGGTGGAGACGGTGTTAAAAAAAATTCAGGCCACCGGCAAGGTGGTTGAGGTCAATACCAGCGGTTACGATCACCCGGCGGCAGAACCTTACCCAGCACCTTGGATTTTGAAACGCTGTCATGAATTGGGTATCCCGGTTACACTCGGTTCCGACGCCCACCGCCCGCAGCGGTTGACAAATCATTACCAAGAGGCAAATGCGCTGCTTGCCTCGATCGGTTATGGGCAGTTATGCAGCTTTACACGACGCAAAACGGTTCCCATAGCCATAACGAATTTTCCG